>JBFEQR010000291.1:0-3990 GCA_041549425.1 Yoonia sp.
AATTTCTTCGTCGGGGATGTCATGCCCCTCGGCCAGCCGTTCGTCCAGCGTGCCATAGCCCGACACATCCAGCGGGGCGAGGTCCGCCTGCTTGAGGATCGCGACGGTTTCGCGCACCGCTTCGGCCTCGTCCACGCCACTGGCATAGCACATCAGCGCGGCACCCGTGGCCTCTGCGGGCAAGCCGTCGCCGCTGTTGCGCCCGACCTCGACCAAAAGGGTATAGACCTGTTGGCGGCTTTCTTTCTTTGCCATCTGCTATTCCTCTTCCCAACGGGACCGGATTGCCCAGATCGTGGCGATAATGGTCACGACCTGAAACGGTCCGTAGATCAGGATCATCAATGCCACAATCGTCAGCGGCAGAGACAGTTCCAAAACATAGATTGCGGTCAGGGTCGGCTGCCACAACAGGATCAACACGACCGTGACCATCGCCACATCAAACGCAACCGGTGCCCAAGCCGCCTTGAACGAAGGCCGCACCCCCGCTGCAATCCGCTTGCGCGCCAGTATGCGGCTCAGACCCACTTTAGTCGCGCAGCAGCTCGTTGATACCGGTCTTCGAGCGTGTGCGCTCGTCCACGCGCTTGACGATGACAGCGCAATACAGGCTGACATTGTTCTTGGACGGCATGGAGCCCGCAACGACGACCGAATAGGGCGGTACTTCGCCATACATGATTTCGCCGGTTTCACGGTCGACGATTTTTGTCGACTGACCGATGAACACACCCATGCCAAGGACCGAGCCCTCGCGCACGATGCAGCCTTCGACAACTTCGGAGCGGGCCCCGATAAAGCAGTTGTCCTCGATAATGGTCGGTCCGGCCTGCATCGGTTCCAACACGCCGCCAATGCCGACGCCGCCGGACAGGTGGACGTTCTTGCCGATCTGGGCACATGATCCAACGGTGGCCCATGTGTCGACCATCGTGCCTTCATCGACATAGGCACCAAGGTTCACGAAAGAGGGCATCAGCACCACACCGGGTGCGATAAAGGCGGATTTGCGCACGACGCAGTTCGGCACGGCACGGAAACCGGCGGCTTGCCATTGGTTGGCACCCCAGCCTTTGAACTTGCTGTCGACCTTGTCCCACCAGCCGCCACCTTGTGGCCCGCCTTCGTGAGGTTCCATATCCTTGATGCGGAAGCCCAGCAGCACGGCCTTTTTGGCCCATTGGTTCACATGCCAGCTACCGTCATCCTGTTTTTCGGCCACGCGCAACGCGCCGCTGTCGAGGGCGTTCAACGTGTCTTCGATGGCTTCGCGTGTTTCGCCTGTCGTGGCGCTGGTGATTGTATCACGGGCGTCCCACGCGGCTTCGATTGCGGTCTCAAGGGCGGCAGTGTTCGTGGTCATGGCAAGATCCTTTCGCTGTCTTGGCCCTGCCATAAGAAACAAAGGGGCGATTGGCAATTGCATCTTTGGGTGGGGCAGGCAAATCTGGCCGCCAGTTTTGAAGGAAAACACGCCATGAAAGACAACCGCCGCCACCCTTTGCGCGACAGCCATCAGGACCGTGAAGAGGTCAAAGGCGTCCCCGATACCGCCCAAACCCGCGCGCCTTCGTACGCTTTGGCCTTTGCCGACGAAGACTTTCTGTGTCGCCCCGAACTGCGCCCTGTGTGGCTGCAGCTTGAACTGCTCAAACCCGAAATGCTGATGGACGAAGCAGGCGTGACATCCACTATTGTCCTGTTTGGCGGCGCGCGTATCCCCTCACCTGCCAATAAGGGCACCGCGCGCACGCAGACCCTTGCGGAACTTTCGGACTACTACGAAGAGGCGCGACGCTTTTCCAGAATGATGACAGCCAAGTCGCTTGAAACCGGCGGCAGCGAACATGTGATCGTCACAGGCGGCGGCCCCGGCGTGATGGAGGCGGGCAATCGCGGCGCCCACGAGGCCGGAGGACGCTCGATCGGGTTGAATATCGTTCTGCCGCACGAGCAGGCCCCCAATGCCTATGTCACGCCGGAACTGTGCTTCAACTTCCACTATTTCGCGATCCGCAAGATGCATTTCCTGATGCGGGCTTCAGCTGTGTGCATTTTCCCCGGCGGGTTCGGCACGCTGGACGAACTGTTCGAATCGCTGACCCTGATCCAGACCGGACGCATGGAACAAGTGCCCTTCCTGCTGTTCGGGCGCGCCTTCTGGGAAAAGATCATCAACTGGGAGGCGCTGGCAGATGCCGGTACCATCTCGGCTGATGATCTGAAACTTTTCCGCTTTGTCGACACGGCCGAAGAGGCGATTGCCGCCATGGAAAGCTGGGAAGGCAAAGGCGAAAAACGCGGGGCTATTCCGGGGCGTTAAAGCCCCGCTTCTTGCGCGATCTGCTTTTTCGACTTCCGCGCACGCTCTGTCGCTGATTTCAGCTGACCGCAGGCGGCCATGATATCTTCGCCCCGCGGGGTACGAATGGGCGAGGCATAGCCAGCCTTGTAGATGATATCGGCGAACTTGCGAATGCGGTTGTTCGAAGACCGCTTGTAGGGCGCGCCGGGCCATTCGTTGAACGGGATCAGGTTGATCTTGGCGGGGATGCCCTCGATCAGTTTGATCAGGCGGTGGGCGTCGGCGTCGGTGTCATTCACACCGTCCAGCATGACATATTCAAAGGTGATCCGCTCCGAGTTGGACACTTTGGGATAATCGCGCAAGGCATCCAGCAGATCGGAAATCGGCCAACGCTTGTTGATGGGGACCAGCTTGTCGCGGACATCATCAGTGGTAGCGTGGAAGGACACCGCCAACTGACAGCCGATTTCGGAGGCCGTACGTGCAATTTCCGGCACCACGCCGGATGTGGACAGGGTGATGCGGCGGCGGGACAGGGAAATGCCTTCGGGGTCCATGGCGATCTTCATCGCATCACGGACGTTTTCGAAATTATAAAGCGGCTCACCCATGCCCATCAGCACGATATTAGACAAAAGGCGCGTTTCGTTCTTTGGCGCCCCCTGTTCGGGCCACTCCCCCAGATCGTCACGGGCCACCATGACCTGACCGACGATTTCAGCGGCCGTCAGATTGCGCACCAGCTTTTGGGTGCCGGTATGACAGAACGAACAGGTCAGCGTGCAGCCAACCTGAGACGAAATACACAAGGTGCCACGATCCGTTTCGGGGATATACACCACCTCGACCTCGTGACCGCCTGCGATGCGCACCAGATACTTGCGCGTGCCATCGTCGGAAACCTGACGGGTGACAACCTCGGGCAAGGTGATCACGAAATGTTCGGCCAGCTTGGCACGGTAATCCTTGGCCAGATTGGTCATCAGATCAAAATCGCGCACGCCCCAGTGATATATCCACTGCCAGATCTGGCCAACGCGCATCTTGGCCTGCTTTTCAGGCGTGCCAATGGCAATCAACGCCTCGCGCATGGCGGGGCGGGTCAGGCCGATCAGGTTCGGCAGACCATCAGGCGCCTTGCGCGGAATGGTCAGCACGTCTTGCGTGATGGGGGCCTTGGCGTCCATGGCATATCTCTCAGTTCAGGTATCGGGCGCATATAGGACAAAGAGGCGGCCTTCACAAGAATGCCGCCCCTGCTTCTTCCGAGCATAAATATCCCCGCCGGAGGCAAAATCAAATTTCTGGAAATTTGATCACCCCGCGCAGCGGCGGGCGGCCTCTTCCACGGCGGCTGTGAAACCCAGCAGGCTAAAGGTGTCCTGCGTCTGCGTGCCGCGACCGGAACGGGCGGTCAGAACAGCATTGGCGCCACGTTTCATTGCAGCGACGAATTTGGCGTCATCTTCCGGCGTAGCAGGCCATGCTGTCTCGTCCTGGGTGAACATCTGGAACGTGTCGTCCCCGATCTGCACGCTGACGGTCGATTCAGACGCAAACGGATAGCCGCCGGTAAACAAGACCTGACCGGTCACATTCTCGGAAGGGCGATAGAACACAATCAGGCGGATATCGCCTCTGCGCACGTCAACGACATTGCCGTCGCGTGTGTTCACAGT
>JBFEQR010000292.1:0-3981 GCA_041549425.1 Yoonia sp.
AGCGCATCAATGTGACGAATGACCGTCGCGTGATGCACGCCCAAAGCCTCTGCCGCGCCGCTGACCGTCCCATGGCGTGCCACCTGATAGGCTGTCCTGCTCTCGTCCCAGTTATCCATCAGCCTACCTGTGCGCTGACAAACTTATGGCCCCAAATTCGACCATATCGTTCGCTGACACAAGAGGTGCTTTGCCTACAGCTGTCACCAGATCGCATCGACCAGAGCCCTGACTCTCGGTCGACTCATGTGTTTCGCACTATGGTGGCCCGAAAGACTGGACATCACCCCCCGCCCGCTTATTTGCATAAACATGACACCAAATTCCCAAGCACTCACCGCTCTGCGCGCTGCCCTCACACTCGCATTCCTTTACTTCGGGTTGCGCAAACTGGGCAGCTTCCCAACAGACGTCGCCATTTACGACGCGATCGGGTTTGGCCAGTTCCCCCGCGATATCACCGGATCGATTGAAGTTGTCGGCGCGGCATTGCTCTGGCGCAAGGGCTGGGAAGGGATCGCGGGGTTGCTCTTGCTTGGGACGATGTGCGTGGGGCTAAGCGCCCTTCTGATCTGGGTTGGCCCGCCCTACTGGCACATGCTGGTGCTTATTGTCGGCACGGGAACGGTCGCATCGGCCTACCGGTCACAACTGGCGGCCCTGATCCGCTAGCGTCTTATTGACTCGCACAGATCTTCGTCGTAAACGCCGCCCAATATCCGGATAGCCTCAGCTTTCCGGTCCCCGCTTTACAGGGGATCGCCCTCCGTCAGCGCGTCGCGCCCACGGGGGCGCTACTGCTTTCTGCTTTGCGTGCCTATATACGCAGGGCAACCGAAAAAATGACGAGGGCCTTGGCCGATGTTTGAAAATCTATCCGAACGCCTTTCCGGCGTCTTTGACAAGCTGACCAAGCAGGGTGCGCTGACGGATGATGACGTCAAGACCGCCCTGCGCGAGGTGCGCGTCGCCCTGCTTGAGGCGGACGTATCGTTGCCGGTCGCGCGCGATTTCATCAAGGCCGTGCAGGAAAAGGCAACCGGTCAGGCGGTCACGAAATCCATCACACCCGGCCAGCAGGTCGTCAAGATCGTCCATGACGAGTTGCGGCATGTGCTGACCGGCGACACCGACCCCGGTGCGCTGAAAA
Source organism: Yoonia sp. (assembly GCA_041549425.1). Classification (GTDB taxonomy): domain Bacteria; phylum Pseudomonadota; class Alphaproteobacteria; order Rhodobacterales; family Rhodobacteraceae; genus Yoonia. The sequence goes on from JBFEQR010000292.1 coordinate 1,151, forward strand.
TCGACAACCCGCCTGCGCCGATCCTGATGGTCGGTCTACAGGGCTCGGGTAAGACGACAACGACAGCCAAGCTGGCCAAACGCCTGAAGGAAAAGGAAGGCAAACGCGTGCTGATGGCATCGCTTGACACCAACCGCCCTGCGGCGATGGAACAGTTGGCGATTTTGGGCGGGCAGATCGGCGTGGACACGCTGCCCATCGTGAAGGGCGAAGACCCCGTCGCCATCGCCAAACGGGCCAAAACACAAGCCAGCCTCGGCGGCTACGACGTCTATATGCTGGATACCGCAGGGCGGCTGCACATTGATCAGGAACTGATTGCGCAGGCGGCTGCCGTGCGCGACGTGGCCAACCCGCGCGAGACGCTGCTGGTGGTGGACGGTCTGACCGGTCAGGACGCGGTGAACGTCGCGCAGGAATTCGACGACAAGATCGGCGTGACCGGCGTGGTCCTGACCCGCATGGACGGCGACGGGCGCGGCGGTGCGGCGCTCTCGATGCGGGCGATCACGGGCAAGCCGATCCGCTTTGTCGGTCTTGGCGAAAAGATGGACGCGATCGAAACCTTCGAGCCTGACCGGATCGCAGGCCGCATCCTTGGCATGGGCGACATCGTCGCGCTGGTCGAAAAGGCGCAGGAAACGATCGAGGCCGAACAGGCCGAAAAGATGATGAAGCGGTTCCAGAAAGGCCGTTTCAACATGAACGACCTGAAGATGCAGCTTGAACAGATGATGAAGATGGGCGGCATGGAAGGGATGATGGGCATGATGCCCGGCGCGGCCAAGATGGGCAAACAGATGGCGGCGGCGGGGATGGATGACAGCATCCTGAAACGGCAAATCGCACTAATCAATTCCATGACCAAGAAAGAACGCGCCAACCCCGATCTTCTGGCCGCATCGCGCAAAAAGCGGATCGCCAAAGGCGCAGGTCTGGAAGTGTCGGAACTGAACAAATTGGTCAAACAACACCGCCAGATGGCCGACATGATGAAGAAAATGGGCAAGGGCGGCATGCTGAAACAGGCCATGAAAGGCATGTTCGGCAAAGGCGGCGGCATGCCCGAAGGGATGCCCGACATGAACGACCCCAAGGCGATGGCAGAGGCCGCAAAAGCCCTGCAAGGCAAAATGCCCGGCGGGCTGCCCGGTCTGGGCGGCGGCGGGATGCAACTGCCCCCCGGCCTGTCAGGTTTCGGGAAAAAGAAATGACCCTGACCTTATCATCTTGCCACTCCAAACTCCCGCCGGAGGCTCCTGCCCGCGGCCAAATGAACGAACGGCCGCAATAACATGACCCGCAAATTCACCCCAAGGAGTGTTCTTTCATGACAGACGCTGTCACCCGTGCCGCGGAAATCCTCAAAGGGCACCGCGAAAGCATCGATCGGCTTGATGCCATCCTCGTTTACACTTTGGGCGAGCGGTTCAAGCACACACAGGCCGTGGGCCGGCTGAAGGCCGAACACGACCTGCCCCCATCCGACCCCGCGCGTGAAGAAAGCCAGATCGCGCGGCTCACCGACCTTGCAAACCGGGCTGATCTCGATCCGGAATTTGCCAAGAAATTCCTGAATTTCATCATTCAGGAAGTCATCCAACACCACAAACAACACCAATCGTAAGGTGGATCCTGATCCACCCTGCACAGATCATCTTTAAGGAGAACTACACATGTCTATGAAAATCCGTCTGGCCCGTGGCGGCTCGAAAAAGCGCCCGTTCTACGCAATCGTTGCTGCTGACAGCCGCATGCCACGCGATGGCCGCTTCATCGAAAAGCTGGGCACATACAACCCCATGCTGCCAAAAGACAGCGAAGAGCGCGTGAAAATGAACATGGAGCGCGTCAAGTACTGGTTGGGCGAAGGCGCACAGCCGACTGACCGTGTGTCGCGCATGCTGGAAGCCGCAGGCGAGCTGCCAAAGAAAGACCGCAGCAACCTCAAGAAGGGCACACCCGGCAAGGCCGCTCAGGCGCGCGCAGAAGAGAAAGCAGCAAAAGCTGCTGCTGCCGCAGAAGCTGCAAACGCTCCCGCCGAAGAGGCACCTGCAGAAGAAGCTGCAGCAGAAGAGTAAGACCTCTTGCGCGATGCCCCCCTGCACTGCGGGGCATCGCAACTTTTTCCCTCAGTGGGACTGATCCATGTTTCGTTTGTTGCGCCTGATCTTTCTGGTGATTGCCGCCTTTGTCGCGGGCATGCTTTACGAACGTGACGGACGCCGCAGCATTTGCGAAAATGGTGGCGGGCTATGGATCGAAGACATTTGCGTTGGACCGGAGTTTACCAATGACTGACCGTGTTATCGTTGGCGCCATCGGTGGCGCATTCGGCGTCCAGGGCGAAGTCCGCCTGAAATCCTTTTGCGCAGACCCGCAGGCAATCGCCGACTACACCCCCCTTTACACAGAGGATGGCCGCAGCTTTACGCAACTTGTGCTGACCGGCCAACTCAAGAACGGCTTTACCGCGCGCCTTGATGGCGTCGTCACCAAAGAAGACGCCGACGCCCTGCGCAACGTCAGCCTTTATGCCGAACGCGCAGTGATGCCGTCACTGCCGGATGATGAATATTATTATGCCGATCTGATCGGGCTGACGGTGGTTGACACCGGCGGGACGGTTCTTGGCACCGTCAAGAACGTCATGGACCACGGCGCGGGCGATTTGCTGGAAATTATCGTTGCAGGCCAGTCCGAAACGGTTCTGTTGCCCTTTACGCTGGTTGCCGTGCCGACGGTCGATCTGGCAGCAAAACGCATTGTGGCCGACCCGCCAGAGGGGCTGTTTGCATGACCAAGCCACCCCGCTCGGCCGGTCGCATCGC
>JBFEQR010000293.1:0-3980 GCA_041549425.1 Yoonia sp.
GCGGCCAGATGGACGCCGCCGGTGACCGGCAGTTCCATCATGCGCACATCGTGGGTGGCGGCGGTTTGCGCAAAGGCCAGCACCTCTTCGCGGCCCAGCGTGGACATTTCGATCCAATGGGCCCCGTCGCGCATAGCAGGCAACATTTCTGCGGCAACCTTTTCGGAGACTGCGGGCGACGGCAGGCAGGTGATCACGTGATCGACCGCAGCGGCAACTGCGGCAGGGCTATCAGCCCAATTCGCGCCTGCGGCAAGCGCGGGTGCGGCGGCCTCTTTGTTGATGTCGGTAACTGTCACATCCAACCCCGCCCGCAGCAGACAAACCGCGCAATTCGCGCCCAGATTTCCCTGCCCAATATAGCCGTAGTGCATGCCGCGCTCCTATTTGAAGTAGATGTTGTAATCGGCGCGGATGGCCGCGTCGAAGGCTGGGTCGAACTTGATCTGTGCGTTTGCAAGGATCTCGTTCTTGCGCGCAATGGCCTTGTCGATCAGCAGCGGCCGTCCGGCCTCGTTCCATTCTTTCGGGCTCATGCGGTTGCCCAAGGTCGGATAGATATATTCCGTCTGCATCAGGGCCAGCGTCTGGTCAGACCCAAGATAGTGCCCCGGACCACCCAGACAGACCGCCTTCATCGCATCAAGCGACGTGTTGTCCTCTGTCACGTCGATGCCACGCACGCAGCGCATGACCTGCCCCAGAATGTCATCGCCCAGAACCAGCGATTCCAGACAAAACCCCAAAAGCGAGGCATGCATGCCCGCCGCCTCATAGACCATGTTCAGACCAGAGAGACCGGCCAGCACATTTGTGATCCCCTGCTCCCAACCTGCTTGCATGTCGGGCAACTTGGCGTCGGAAATGCCGGCGGCGGCCCCGCCGGGAAGGTCATAGAACTTGTGCATCTGCGAACAGCCTGCCGTCAGCAGCGCTTGCTCTGCCGATCCGCCGGACATGGCACCGGTGCGCAGGTCGGACACAAAGGGCCATGTGCCAAAGACCGCCGGATGACCGGGGGCCATTGCGTTCACGTAAACCACACCGGCAAGGCATTCGGCCACGGCCTGCACAATGGCCAATGCGATGGGCGCAGGTGCCGTCGCCCCCGCCTGACCTGCCGACAACAACAAAACGGGCATTCCCGCGCGGATGCAGGCCTCCATCGCTTCGCAGCTTTCCTCGGCGAATTTCATCGGCGGCACGACAAAGCAGTTCGAGTTCGAGACAAAAGGCCGTGCCCGCCACGCCTCTTCACTGCCTGCAATCCGGTGCAGCATCTCGATGCCGGGACCAACATGCGCAGGTTCGCTGAAAGACGTGCCAATGTGTTTGGTCGTACCCGCGCAACAGGCGTAGATCGTGTTCAAATCCATCTCGAGGTTGTCGGTCACATCCCGCGCCACCATGGCCCGCTGGAAAAAGTGCACATTATCAAGCGCATGGGTGATCTTGGCCGCATTGTGCAGATCCTGCGCAGTGCTGTCGCGATAGGTGTTTGTTTCGACATCCACGATATGCACAGCAGCACCTGCCGTGCCGAAATGCACCCTGTCACCTGACAGGTGCAGGTCATATTGCGGATCGCGGCCATGCAGCGTGATATTGCGCGCAGCCTTTGCCAGCATATCCTCGACCAGCGCACGGGGAAAACGCAGGCGGCCATCGTCGCCCAGAATGGCCCCCGCCCGCGTCATGATCTCGACGCCGGAAGGCGGGGCCTGCGACAGGCCGATCTGCTCAAGCGCATCAAGGGCCGCGTTATGAATGCGGGCGACCTGCGCGTCGGACAAAGGACGGTATTGCCCCCCCGACATACCCGGCTGAACCGGTCGCAATTCCTTGGCCAAAGGCGCATTGCGCAAGGCCACACGCGCTGCACGCCCTCCGCTGCGTCCTGCACGCGCTTTCGTATCTGTCATTGCCAATCCTCCCTGCAACAGGTGAAGTATCAGCAGGGTTTGACGTCCGTTCAATCGCGCAGTCCGCTTATTATTGATCGGACTTTCCGATTAGTGCTAAGTGGTCGGTATGCAGATAGAGCTTATCGACACTTTTCTGGACCTTTGCGAAACAAAGAGCTTCAACAAGACCGCAGAGCGGCTGAACGTGACCCAGTCAACGGTGTCAGGGCGCATCAAGGCGCTTGAGGCCGCAGTCGGCGCGCGCCTATTCCTGCGCTCGCGGGCCGGAACCGCATTGACCACGCAAGGGTTGCGTTTCGAGCCCCATGCGCGGGGCTTGCGGCATCACTGGCGGACAGCGCTAAATGCCACGCGCGACACCGCGTTGGGCGGTGTGACCATGCGCGTGGGGTTGCAGCATGACCTGATCGGCGTGGACATGCATGGGCTGATCAGTGAATTCCGCACCGTGTTTCCGCAAACCGCATTTTTTTTCGAGGCAGATTATTCAGGGCAGATGTGCAGCGATCTGGCCTCCGGCGCGCAAGACATCGCTGTGCTTTATTCGCCGCAAACCTCACCCGATCTCACCTTCGAAAAACTGGGAGAGGTCCCCTATGTCATGGTCTCGACACATGCCCGCAAGATGGCTGAGGTCGATGAAACAACCTATATTTTGGGGAACTACGCCCCTGTGTTCGCCCAATCGCATGCAGCTTTGTTGCCCGCGCTGACGCATGTCACATTGTCCATCGGCCAGAACGCAGCAATGCTGGACCTGCTCGCATCAATGACCGGCACGGCCTATGTGTTGGAAAGGTCCGCAAAAAAGCTGATCGAAACAGGCGCATGTCATCCGGTGCAAGATGCGCCGCGGCTGACGCAGCCAGTGTTTGCAGGCGTCAACAACCGCAACAGGCATCGCTCGGCCTATCGCAAACTGGGACGTATTCTGCGCGATCACTACAAGAGTTGATAAGGGCATAGCCGATCAAAGACACGCACATGTCCGATCAAGGCCTAATGCGGTTTATCGACGAAACGCAGTGAAGTGATCGGGCGCACCATACTGGCATGAGGCCCCTCGTCGGCATCCTTGACGTCAACGCTAAGTTCCACGGTATCGCCTTCGTTCAAATCGTCATATCCATCGTTCACGACACTGTTGCGATGAAAATAGATCAGCCGTCCGTCGGTCGTCGATATCTGCCCGCTGTCGGTGTACCCGTCCAATGCGGTGATGCGCCCCTGTAGCGGGGCGTGGTGCATTTCCGGCCTGCCCTTGTTCTGATCCTGCCACTTGCGTAATTGGCGCTCCATCGCGTTAAAGGCATCCCTGATGGCGACATAGATGTCGGTATGAGCGTGATCATCACCGGGGCGGCGGTCGATATGCAGGGTCGCGCCAGGCATCTGGACGCTGATATCAATGACATATTCGGTCCCTTTGTGACGGCGGTGCGGTGCCCTGACCCAAACCTGACATCGGACGATTTCGGGGCTCATCGCCTCCAGCTTGTCGACCCGTTCGCGAATGCGGGCTTCGATGGCGTCGGAATGGTCGATGTCTTTGAAGGTCACTTCAGCAGGTGTTTCCATGATTTGCTCTCCGGTTGGCATGTGACGAGCATACCGCGTCCGCAACGCGGGCGTTTTGAGCCACGTCAATACGGTCTGTCGGTGGAACAATAGCGCAGCGCTATCATCCGCGCTCTCGCTGGCACACAGCTTCCGAGAATTCACGTTGATTTCGCCTGCGCGCGACAGATTGCGGTATCTGTCGTTAGCAGCGCGGGACAGGCCGTTCGGCCAAGCGTAGGGAGCCCAAACTTGGGGTCTTACTTGGCCTTTGTAGCCGTTGTGTTCGCAGTCGCGTCAGCTTCGCTTTCACGACGTGCCTTACGCAGGCGGGCTATCTTTTCTTAGCGCTTCTCAGCGTCCCGGTCAGTGATTTCCCGTGCTGCCCGTGCGGTCTTTTCCATGGCTGTCTCGGTGCGGGCTTGTGCGGTTGGAAGGCCGCTCTTTGTTGTGAGCTTGGTCATCGACTTCGCCTTGCTTGCTTCCACAGTGCTTCCA
>JBFEQR010000294.1:0-3960 GCA_041549425.1 Yoonia sp.
ACAGATGCGGGTTTTTGTAGTTCAGATGCACCACAAAACCGACATATACCTGATTGTTCTCAAGGTGATAGATGAACGACCCGCCGCCCGCATTGCTGCCCAAGGGCCAGCCCATGGTGTGGGTCACGGTGCCTTCGCGGTGCTTTTCGGGGTCGATTTCCCAGATTTCCTTCATACCGAGGCCGTATTTCTGCACGTCGGATTTCGCGGCCAGATCGTATTTCGCAATCACCTGCTTGGACAGCGATCCGCGCACGCCTTCGCCAAGGAAGACGTATTTGCCGTGCAACTCCATGCCGGGTTCATAGGACGGGCCGGGGGTACCGTCGGCGTTCTTGCCGAATTCGCCCGCAACGACGCCTTTGACTTCGCCGTTTTCACCGTAGACGAGTTCAGAACATGCCATGCCGGGGAAAATTTCGACGCCCATTTCTTCGGCTTGTTCGGCCATCCAGCGGCAGACGTTGCCCATCGACACGATGTAGTTGCCGTGGTTGTTCATCAGCGGTGGCATCAGCATGTTGGGAATGCGCAACTGACCTGCTTCGCCCAGCATGTAGAAATTGTCTTCTTTGACGGGCACATTCAGCGGCGCGCCCTTTTCTTTCCAGTCGGGGATCAGCTTGTTCAGGCCAACGGGATCAAGCACCGCGCCGGACAGGATATGCGCACCCACCTCGGAGCCTTTTTCAAGGACCACAACATTCAGATCGGCGTCCAGTTGCTTGAGCCGGATAGCCGCAGACAAACCCGCCGGACCAGCGCCCACGATCACCACGTCATATTCCATCGCTTCGCGTTCAATCTCGGCCATTGATCCATCCTTTAAACTTTGGGGCGCACTGCCCTTTTATTTAGTTGCCGCAAGGGTTACCTCAATGAATATCGAGGGGCAATCAAGACACGACGTCAAAATTGCTTGCCGCGACATGAAAAGGCGGCAATGCCTTGACTCTGCGCACCCGCGATAGACTATGACAGCTCGACTGACACTTTTAGCCCCGGGATGGGACGTACTATGGACAAGATACCGCTGACACGCGCCGGTTTTGACAAACTCGAAGCCGAGCTCAAGCACCTCAAGACAGTGGAACGCCCTGCGATCATCCGCGCGATCTCCGAGGCGCGCGAACATGGCGACCTGTCCGAGAATGCGGAATATCATTCCGCCAAGGAAAAGCAGTCCTTTATCGAGGGCCGCGTGAAAGAGCTTGAAGGCGTAATTTCGCTGGCCGATGTGATTGATCCGACCAAGCTGTCGGGCCCCATCAAATTCGGCGCCACGGTCGAAGTGGTCGACGAGGACACCGACGAGGAAAAGACCTATCAGATCGTCGGCGAATACGAGGCCGATATCGAACGCGGCAAGCTGAATATGAAATCACCCTTGTCGCGCGCCCTGATCGGTAAGGAAGAAGGCGACAGCGTCGAAGTCCGCACCCCCGGTGGCGTGCGCAGTTATGAGATTTTGTCGATCACCTATAAATAGAAAGCGCGCGATTCATGGCGCAGGAACCCTCCCGCGAACCCGACCCGACCCCCGAAGGTTTCACCGCAGGTGAGGCGATTGCGCTGGTTGTCGCTGTCGTCTGGCTGGTGATCTTGGCCCTTTTCTTTTGGATGTCACCCGCAGATGAGGTCAGCAGCATCACCGATGACCGTTTGTTTGCGATTATCATGGTCATGGCGGCGGTAACCCCTGTGGGGATGATCTGGCTTGCGGTCGCGACAGCGCGTGCATCCCGCGTCATGCGCGCTGAATCCTATCATTTGCGCACGGCGATCGACGGGTTGCGGCACATGAAACTGGCCCAGCAAGCCATGCAGGCGCAGGCTGCGCCGCAGCCTTCGGTTGAAAAGCAACTGGTTGAAATTGCGCAAAGCACCGGAAACACCGAAAACGCGGTTGGCGGCTTTGCCTCCCGTCGCGAAGTGTCGCGCCTGATCGTGCCCCGCGCTGCACCGCAAGCGCCCGTAGATCAGCCGGCTCTGGCCCTTGGAGCATCATCCGAGGACATGAACCCCCCGCTTGAGCGTTTGGACTATATCAAAGCGCTGAATTTCCCCGACGATGAGCATGACACCGAAGGCTTTGCCGCCCTGCGCCGTGCCTTGCGTGATCGCACCGCCCGCCGTCTGGTGCAGGCCAGTCAGGATGTGCTGACGCTTTTGTCACAAGACGGTATTTATATGGACGATTTGCATCCTGATCCTGTGCCGGCTGATCTGTGGCGCCGGTTTGCCAATGGCGAACGCGGCAAGGATATGGATCGTTTGGGTGCCGTGCGGGACCGGTCATCGCTGGCCCTGATCGCGGCGCGCATGCGCGAGGATACGATTTTTCGTGATGCCGTGCACCATTTCCTGCGCCGCTTTGACGAGATGCTGGTAAGCTTTGAGGAACAAGCCACCGACACCGACTTGCTGGCCTTGGCCGAAACACGCACCACCCGTGCCTTTATGTTGCTGGCGCGTGCGACCGGCACATTCGACTAGCGCCGATGTGGGAAATCTTTTTACAGACACTGCCGTTCTTTATGTTGATCGGGCTGGGCTATGGATCGGGACGCACAGGGTTCTTTTCCCCTGAGGCAACGGCCTATCTGACGAAATTCGTCTTCTACTTTGCGCTGTCGGCGATGCTGTTCCGGTTTTCAGCCAATCTGTCGCTTGAGGCGATCCTCGACTGGCAGTTTGTCCTTGCGTACCTCAGTGCGACAAGCGTGATCTATGTTTTCGCGACCGTGGTCGCGTTGCGCCGCCGCGTGCCCATGACCGAAGCCGCGGTCGAGGCCCAATGCGCCGTAATCGGCAACGTGGGCTTTCTGGGCATTCCCATGCTTGTGCTGCTGCTGGGTGAGGGGGCTGTTGGCCCCGTCATGATGGTGCTGGCGGTTGATCTGATCGTTTTCGGCAGCCTGATCGTGATCCTGATCACCGGATCGCGCGATGGTCGCATGTCTCCGAAAATCCTGTGGACCGTCGCGGTTGGCCTGATCAAGAACCCGATGATCGTCTCGATTTCGCTGGGGTTGTTGGTGTCATCCGTGAACCTGCCCATTCCTGTGCCGGTCAATGACTTCCTGACACTTCTGGGTGCAGCCGCCACCCCTGGTGCGCTTTTTGCCATCGGTGCGTCACTGGCCAGCAAATCGGCAGAGCGTTTGGCGATTGCAGGCTGGTTGTCATTCTGCAAACTGGTCCTGCATCCGGCGGCTGTGGCTGTTGCGGCGCTTTATTTCTTTGACATTGATCCCTATGCAGCAGGCGTGATGATCGCCGCTGCGGCACTTCCCGTCGCAGGCAATGTTTATATTCTGGCCCAGCACTATGGTGTCGCGCCGACGCGCGTGTCCGCCTCGATCCTGATTTCGACGGCAATCAGTGTTGTGACCGTGTCATTGGTGATTGCGTGGGTGACAAGCTTTTGAAGCTGCGCTAGCCCCCGATGCAAAAGAAAGGATGAGCCCATGAAAACCATTTCCGAGAACCGCTGTTTCGGAGGCACGCAGGGTGTCTATTCCCATGCGTCGGATGCCTGTGCCTGTGACATGACCTTCGGTCTGTTCCTGCCCGCCGAGGCCGCCGAAGGGCCGGTGCCTGTACTGTGGTTTCTGTCCGGTCTGACCTGCACGCATGAAAACGCCATGACCAAGGCAGGTGCGCAGGCATGGGCGGCAGAGCAGGGGATCGCGCTGGTCTATCCCGATACGTCGCCGCGTGGCGACGATGTGCCCAATGACGAAGCCTATGATTTGGGGCAGGGCGCGGGTTTCTATGTAGATGCGGCTGCGTCCCCATGGGACCGGCATTTCAAGATGTGGACTTATATTAGCGCGGAATTGCCCGCGCTTCTGGGCGATCATTTTCCGCTCGACATGGAGCGCCAGTCGATCACAGGCCATTCGATGGGCGGCCACGGTGCGCTGACGCTGGCGATGTCTTTGCCGGGGCGGTTCC
>JBFEQR010000295.1:0-3945 GCA_041549425.1 Yoonia sp.
AAGATGGAGGCGATCCCCGGTGTGGACATCAACGTCTCGGAACGGCGCTTGCGTCTGATCACCCGTGAGGTGGGATGCGCCATCGTCAGCGCCACAGGCCAGATCGCCCCTGCGGACCGTCGGCTTTATGCCATCCGCGATGTCACGGCCACCGTCGAAAGTGTTGACCTCATCACCGCGTCCATTCTGGCCAAGAAGCTGGCGGCAGGGTTGGAGGGGCTGATTTTGGACGTCAAATGCGGTTCGGGGGCGTTTATGAAAACGCGCGAGGACGCAAAGGAACTGGCGCAGGCCTTGGTCAGCACGGCCAACGGCGCAGGGTGCCGGACTATGGCGCTCATCACGGATATGAACGAACCACTTGCCCCCGCTCTGGGCAATGCGCTTGAGGTTGCGGTCTGCATGGAGGTGCTGTCGGGCAATCAGGACGCGGCCCCGCGTCTTTATGAACTGACCATGGCGCTTTGTGCCCAGTTGTTGATCCTGCAGGGCAACCATCCCGAAGATGCCGGTGCCAAGGTGCAAGAGGCATTGCGATCCGGCGCGGCCATGGAACGTTTTGCCCATATGGTCGCAGCGCTTGGCGGCCCCCCTGATATGGCGCAGGACTGGCACACCCATTTGCCCAAAGCACCGGTCGTGGGTGCGGTCACAGCCCCCCGATCCGGCTATGTGAACGCCATGGACGGAGAGGCCCTTGGTCTGACCGTTGTCGCCCTTGGCGGGGGCCGCAAGGTGGAAACCGATCGCGTGAACCCTGCTGTGGGGCTGGCTGATGTGGTGGGGCTTGGCACAAAAGTGCAGCGCGGTGATCCGTTGTGCACGCTGCATGCCGCCGATGAGGACAGCGCCATGGCGGCGGCTGTCGCCATTCAAAACGCAATCACCATCGGTGAGCCTGTCACACGCGGGCCGCTGATACTGGAAGGGGTGACCTGATGGGGCGTGCATTCCTGATTGTGATTGACAGCGTCGGTATCGGCGGCGCGCCGGATGCGGACAAGTTTTTCAACGGCGACCTGCCCGACACAGGCGCCAACACCGTGGCCCATATCGCGCAGGCGGTAGGGCTGGACGTGCCGACACTGGACAGTCTGGGTCTGGGGGCGGCGGTCAAGCTTGCCTCTGGCGCGCAAGCGGTCGGGCTGGATGCGAAGCCCGTTGGCGCATGGGGGGCTGCCACCGAAGTGTCCCGCGGCAAGGACACGCCATCCGGGCATTGGGAACTGGCGGGCGTGCCGGTGCCTTGGGATTGGCATGTCTTTCCCGATACGGACCCCGCCTTTCCGCCCGACCTGACGGCGCAGATTTGCAAGGCCGCAGGCACCGACGGAATCTTGGGCAACCGCCATGCCTCTGGCACCGTAATTCTTGAGGAAGAAGGCGAAGCGCACCTGCGCACCGGATGGCCGATCTGCTATACTTCTGCCGACAGTGTGCTTCAGATTGCGGCGCATGAAGAAAGCTTTGGTCTGGACCGGCTGCTGACGCTTTGCGCCGATATCGCGCCGATCCTGCACAAGATGAAAGTCGGCCGCGTGATCGCGCGCCCCTTTGTGGGCGGGGTCGGGGATTTTCAACGCACCGCCCACCGCAAGGATTTCGCCATCGCGCCCCCCGCGCCCACCTTGTGTGACTATGTCCATGACGCAGGGCGCAGGGTGCATGCGGTTGGCAAAATCGGCGATATCTTTTCGATGCACGGTATCGACGATCTGCGCAAAGGGCGCGACGTGGCATTGATGGGCCATATCCATGATCTTGCGCATGAGGCAGGCGACGGGGCCTTTGTTTTTGCCAATCTGGTGGAATTTGACAGCGAATACGGCCATCGGCGCGACCCCAAGGGCTATGCCGGTCATCTGGAATGGTTTGATCGGGAACTGGCGGCACTCTTGCCGAAATTACGCGCCGATGATCTGTTGATCGTCACTGCCGACCATGGCAATGACCCCACATGGTCCGGCACCGATCACACCCGCGAAAGGGTGCCGGTGCTGGTTCACGGGATCGGGGCGAAAGCACTGGGACAGTTGCAGTTCACGGATGTGGCCGCCAGCGTCGCCGATCATCTCAAAGTGGCCTACGCAGGGCAAGGAAAGAGCTTTCTATGAGTTTTCAATCAACGCCGAAAGTGGAACTGCACACCCACCTTGAAGGGTGCGCGCCGCCTGCCTTTATCCGCGGTCTGGCTGCCGAAAAGAACATTGATATCAGTGGGATATTCAATGAACGCGGGGGCTATGCCTTTCGCGATTTCGACCACTTTCTCAAGGTTTACGAGGCCGCCTGCACAACCCTGCAAAGCCCCGAGGATTTCCGCCGTTTGACTATGGCCGTACTTGAGGAAACAGCCGCGCATGGTGTGGTTTACATGGAAACCTTCGTCTCGCCCGATTTTTGTGGCGGCGGTGATCTGGTGGCTTGGCGCGACTACCTTGCCGCGATGGTCGATGCCGCAGATGAGGCCGAGGCCAAGCTGGGCATCACCCTGCGGGGGATCGTCACCGGCATCCGCCATTTCGGGCCCGAGGCCTGCAAACCTGCCGCGCGCTGTGCAGCCGAAACCTTTGGCGGTTTCATCACCGGCTACGGTATGGCGGGCGGTGAAATGGTGGGGCGTCCGGCAGATTATGCCTATAGTTTCGACATGGCCCGCGAGGCGGGGATGCCGCTGACCTGCCACGCAGGTGAATGGGGCGGTGCGTCGATGGTTGCCGAAACGATCCACGCTTTGGGCGTGTCGCGGATCGGGCACGGCATCGGTGCAATTGATGACCCCGCCTTGATCGAGGAGATCGCCGAGAGGGGGATCGTGCTTGAAGTCTGCCCGGGATCGAATGTGGTGCTGAAGGCCACTAAGGACTGGTCCAGCCATCCGATCCAGCGCCTGCGCGATGCGGGCGTCAAAGTGACCGTGTCCACCGACGACCCGCCGTTCTTTCACACAACGATGACGGCAGAATACGAGATGCTGCACCGGACCTTCGGCTGGGACGAAGCTGATTTTCAGGCTGTGAATGAAACAGCCCTTGCCGCCGCCTTTTGTGATGATGAAACCCGCGCCCGTGTCGCCAAACGATTGGAGCCCGCCCAATGACCGATCACGTCACCCATGTGACCCACCCGCTGGTCCAGCACAAACTGACGCTGATGCGCCAGAAGGACACCTCTACGGCCGTGTTTCGCCAGCTTTTGCGCGAAATCAGCCAGTTGCTGGCCTATGAGGTCACCCGCGAACTGCCGCTGACAACCCGCCGGATCGAAACGCCGCTGGAAGTGATGGACGCGCCTGTTCTGGCGGGCAAGAAACTGGCGCTGGTGTCGATCTTGCGCGCTGGCAACGGCCTGCTTGACGGCGTGCTGGAGCTGATCCCCTCGGCGCGGGTCGGCTTTGTGGGGCTTTACCGCGACGAAGAGACGCTTGAGCCGGTGCAGTATTATTTCAAGGTGCCGACAGAACTCGAAGAACGTCTGGTCATTGCGGTCGATCCCATGTTGGCGACGGGCAATTCATCCGTCGCCGCCATTGATCTTTTGAAAAAGGCCGGTGCCAGAAACATCCGCTTTATGTGTTTGTTGGCCGCCCCTGAAGGCATTGCGCGCATGAAAGAAGCCCACCCCGATGTGCCGATCGTGACTGCGGCGATTGATACCAAGCTGAACGAAAAGGGCTATATTGTGCCAGGTCTTGGCGACGCGGGCGACCGGATGTTCGGCACCACGTGATCAGTTGCAGATATTCTGCAAGATGACCCAATCGCTATCGCTCAGGATCAGCGGCACAGCTTGACCATCCAGCGGATCAGACCCCAGATCGGGCGTGTTCCCGCTGCGCCGGTCAGAGGCCGCACGGTAGGGCGCTTGGGGGATTTGCGCCGCTGCCATCATGTCGCGCAGGGTCACGGTATCGGGGGATGGCGCGCGCGCGGTCACAAGGTTCTG
>JBFEQR010000296.1:0-3903 GCA_041549425.1 Yoonia sp.
GGGTCAAGCACCAAGGTCCCGACCGGCATACCCCTTGCGATCAGTTTTCTGGCGACCGGTTTGATCAATGCCCAGACTGCAGGGTCCATCGGTTGCCCCAGCTTGCCGATGTCGGCGGCAATATCGGCAGGCCCGAAAAAGATGCCATCCACACCCTCGACTTGCGCAATCGCCTCTGCCTGTTCCAATGCTGCACGGGTTTCCAGTTGCACCAGCACGGCGGTTTCCGCGTCCACCCTTGCTGTATAGTCGCTGATACGCCCGAATTTGTTGGCCCGTGTCCCACCGCTGAACCCGCGCACGCCGTGCGGCGGATAGCGGGTGGCGGCCACGGCGGTTTCGGCCTCTGCCACGGAATTAATCATGGGGAACAGCAGTCCCGCTGCGCCAAGGTCCAGCAGCCGCTTGACCGCCACGGCATCGTTCCATTCCACCCGCACGATGGCTGTCGTGTCGCTGGCCGCGTAGGCCTGCAATTGCCCCAGCACACTGTGATAATCGTTGGGTGTATGTTCCATGTCGATCAAGGCCCAGTCGAAACCGGCTTGTGCGGTCACGTCAGCCACCAGATTGCTGCACAGGCTGATCCAGAGGCCGATCTGTTTGTCGCCCGCTGAAAGCGCGCGGACAAAGCGGTTCGGGGCCAGCTTCATAGCACATCGCCCCGCGCATTGGCCGCGGCGACAAAGGCAATGTCGTCGTCCGACAGCCCATAGTCGCGTGCCGCCACCTGTGCAGAGATATAGCCGCGCGCAAGGTCGCGCATCACCTGTTCTTTTGGTCGCTCTGCGGGATCGCCGTAGCCTGCACCGCCGGGGAATGCCATGACCACCCTGCGACCGTGGGGAATGAATTGCTTGCCCTTCACCCGCATCGGCGTACCGTCATCAAGGGCAATTGTCGTGGCACCGCCTGCCCCGCCGCCGCGTCGCCCACGCGCGGGATGATCGGCACGGTCGAACATCGCCTGCATGTCGCATTCATGGCCCGCGCGGGCACCCACTTCCATATATTGGCCCAGCCCGCCGCGGGTCTTGCCCGCGCCGCCGCTGTCGGGGCGCAGTTCCTTGCGCCAGATGATCACGGGGCCTGCGTGTTCCGTCGCCTCGACCGGCATGGTCATCACACCTGATGGAAAGGCCGTCGCGTTCAGCCCGTCATGGGCAGGCCGCGCACCTGATCCGCCAGAGTTGAAGGTCAGCACCTCGGCCCTGCGCGCGTCAGGGGGGGCGGGCGCATCGCTGCGTGGCCGCAAGGACAGCTGGAAATTGCACAGACAGCCCGCCCCTTCGGCGGGCACCAGTCCGGGCACGATCTTGTCGAAGGCTGCAAAGACCGCATCCGGCACGAAATGCCCCACGATATGGCGCAGCGCCACGGGTGCGGGATGCAAGGCGTTGACGATGGTGTTTTCGGGTGCCGTGACCTCGAACGGGGCAAGCGACGCGGCATTATTGGGAATTTCCGGCGCAATCGCCACCTTGAGCGCATAGCAGGCATAGGCCTTGGCATAGACCAGCGGGCAGTTGATCCCTTTCTTGTCCACGCCCGATGTACCGGCGAAGTCCGTGACGATCCGGTCGCCCTCGACACTGACCCTGCAGCGCAGCGTGATCGGCGTGTCAAACCCGTCGATCGTCATTTCACCTTCTGCGCTGATCTGTGGCAGCGCGGCGATCCGTTCCAAAGTGGCCCGCCGCGCATTGTCGAAAATGAAATCGGCGATACCGGTAAGGTCATCGAGGTCAAACTCGGTCATCATTTCGCTCAGCCGGCGGTGTCCGATCTCGTTGCAGTTGGCCAGCGCGTAGACATCCCCGATCACCTGATCGGGTTCGCGCACATTGCCACGGATGATCCGGCTGAGGGTTTCATCCACGGTGCCGCGCTCTGCGAATTTCATGATGGGGATATAAAGCCCCTCTTCATAGACAGATTGCGCATCCGCCCCGAAGCCGCGGCCGCCAATATCGACCACATGCGCCGTGCAGGCAAAGAACCCTACCAAGCTGCCCTTGTGAAAAGAGGGGGTCACCATCGTGATGTCATGCAGATGCCCTGTCCCTTCCCAAGGGTCGTTGGTGATGTAGACATCCCCTTCAAAGATATTCTGCCGCCCGATCCGCCGGATGAAATGCGCCACCGCATCAGCCATCGCATTCACATGGCCCGGGGTGCCTGTGACCGCCTGCGCCATCATCCGCCCCTTGACGTTATAGACCCCTGCGGACAAATCCCCCGCCTCGCGCACGGAGGTCGAAAAGGCCGTGCGCACCAGCGCCTGCGCCTGTTCCTCGACCACGGAAATCAGCCGGTTCCACATGACCTGATAGGCGACTTTTGCGTGCTCTTGTGTCATCCGCTTACCCTTTCTTTGCGATGTCGATGCAACCATCAGGCTGACAGACCGCATCCCGACTGCTGGGGACGATGATTGTGGTTTCGGCTTCGGTGATCGCAGCAGGCCCTTGCGCCCGCTGGCCTGTCTGCATGTTCGCCCGCCCTACCAGTTGCGCGTCACATTGGCGGGCCAAGGCCGCGTCAAAGACCTTGCGCGTGCCATCAGCCACCGCATCGGCTGTGCTGGCCGTCGTCGCGACCCGTGCGACAGGTTGGGGCGGTGTTGTGGCATTCACCGACCAGACCGTGATTTCAATATCCATTCCGGCGACAGGCCGCCCGAACAGCTTGGCATAGTCTGCAATGAACAAGGCTTCGAAAGTTTCGGCATCGGGGTGCGTTGCCTGTTCGGGAGGCAAAGCCACAGGGATTTCCCAGCCCTGACCGGTATAGCGCATGTAGACTTTGAATTCCGACAGGATGGGACTGTCTGCGTCACAGGTCCGCACAAAGCCGGTCGCCTCTGCTTGCAGCTCGCGCAAAAGCGCCTTGATGCGCGGTGCGTCAAAGTCGGACAGTGTCATATAGACAGAGCGGTTCGCCTCGAAACTGAACGGTGCCCGCAAGAACCCGATCGCCGAGCCGACCCCCGCCCCCGGCGGCACCAAAAGGCGGTCAACGCCCAGCTTTTCACAAAGCCGCCCTGCATGCAGCGGCGCGGCACCGCCAAAAGCGATCATGGTGTAATCCGACAGGTCCTCGCCGTTTTCGACCGCATGGACGCGCGCGGCATTGGCCATGTTTTCGTCAACCACCTCGGCCACGCCAAAGGCGGCCGCGACCGCGTCAAGCTCCAGCGTGTCACCGATGTGACCTGCCAGCGCTGTCTGCGCATGCTGCGGATGCAGCTTGATTGATCCTCCCGCGAAATTTTCGGGGTCAAGCTTGCCCAAAACCAGATCGGCATCCGTGACCGCAGGGCGCGCGCCGCCGCGCCCGTAGCAGGCGGGCCCGGGCTCTGATCCTGCACTTTCAGGCCCCACACGGATCTGGCGCATGACGTCCACATGCGCCAGTGATCCCCCCCCTGCCCCGATTTCCACCATGTCGATCACGGGGATCGAAATCGGCATACCGGACCCTTTCTTGAACCGGTAGGTGCGCGCCACTTCGAACACGCGGGATGTCTTGGGGGTCTGGTTCTTGATCAGGCAAATTTTCGCCGTGGTCCCGCCCATGTCAAAGGACAACACCTTGTCCAGCCCGTAGCGTGCCGCGATGTGTGCGGCAAAAACCGCGCCACCGGCAGGGCCCGATTCCACCAGACGTACCGGAAACTCTGCTGCGTTCCGGATCGAGATGATCCCACCACCCGAATGCATCAAAAAGATGCGGCAGGTGACACCTTCGGCCTGCAAACGCTCCTCGAGCCTTCCCAGATATGAGGCCATGAGCGGCTTGATATAGGCATTGGCCACGACCGTGTTGAACCGTTCGTATTCGCGCATCTGCGGCGACACCTCTGACGAGATCGAAACAGCCACATCCGGCAGCCGCGCAACA
>JBFEQR010000297.1:0-3890 GCA_041549425.1 Yoonia sp.
GGCGGATTTGCCTCGCCCGTAACGACAAGCTGGCTGAGTGCTTCGAGCCGTTCAACCGTGTCGCCGTTGCTGCGCCAATGGCTGCCGTTAGCCAGTGCCGCAGGTTTTTCCGGTGCGGGTGCGGCAAGGTCACAATCGAGCGGATCAATGCCTAGCTTCAGGTCATTGGCCAAAGCCCGCAGCAGCGAGGCATTGCGCCCCTTCCCGTCGCCACGCGGGACGCGGGCCAATGCAATCGCCAGATCGCGTTCCTGATCGCCTGTGGGGGACTGCCCGAAGATATGCAGCCCGTCGCGGATCTGCGCCTCTTTCAGTTCGCACAGGTAGGCGTCGAGTTTGCCCAGATCGCTGTCCTTGTCGCCGGTAAAGCCTGCGTCCTTGCCCAGCCCCGTCACCTCGGAGAGGGACAGGATTTCACCGCGCAGGTGTTCGATCCGGCGCGGGTCCACGCCTGCGGCTTCGTAATATTCATCGACCAGTGCTTCGAGATCGCGCAGGGGGCCATAGCTTTCGGCGCGGGTCAGTGGCGGCGTCAGGTGGTCGATGATCACGGCAGAGGTGCGCCGTTTCGCCTGCGTCCCTTCGCCCGGATCGTTGACGATGAACGGGTAAAGATGGGGCGTGGGGCCAAAGACCGCCTCTGGCCAGCAGGTTTCCGACAGGGCCACGGCCTTGCCCGGCAGCCATTCCAGATTGCCATGTTTGCCCATGTGAACGATGGCGTCCGCGCCCCAGTGATGGCGCAGCCAGAAATAGAACGCCAGATAGTTGTGCGGCGGCACCAGATCGGGCGAATGGTAGGTGTCGGTCGGGTCGATGTTATAGCCGCGCGCGGGTTGCAGCCCGACAACCGCATTGCCGAAGCGGTGGATGCTGAGCGCGAACCCTGTGTTTGTATCATCTGCCGGAGCCTCCGGCGGGAGTTTGGAAGGCAAGATGATAAAAGGGTCTTGTTCCGGCAGGCCCCAGCGGGTGGTGATCTGTTCCTTGATATCCCACGGCAGGGCCTCGAAATGTTGATTGTAAGTGTCGAGAGGCAGGAATTCCCCACCCTCTTTGTTGGCGCGGTCGGTCAGCCAGTTGGTCGGCCCCGCCATGATCTGTGCCATCAGGGTGGCACTGTCCGGGGGCGGGGTCACGTCATGCCCCTGTGCTTTCAGCAGCTCCAGCACATGCACCGTGGCCGCAGGCGTATCAAGGCCGACGCCATTGGCCAGTCGTCCGTCCTTGTTGGGGTAGTTGGCAAGGACAAGTGCCGTTTTCTTGTCAGCCGATGCCCTGCGGCGCAGATCGGTCCAGCCTTTGACCAGCCGCGTGACGAAATCGATGCGGTCGCCGCGGGCCAGATAGGTCGCGATGGGGCATTCGGTGGCGTCATCAAAAAAGGCTTCGCCCTTGAAGCTGACCGCGCGGGACAGGATGCGTCCGTCAACTTCGGGCAGGGCCACGTTCATCGCGATATCGCGCGCGGTCAGGCCGTGCAGGCCGTCGGCCCATGACGCCTCGGAGGCGCCGGACAGGATGACCTGAAAGATCGGCGCGTCATTGCAGAGCAGGGGATTGGCGGGGCTGTCGTCGCCGTCATGCGGGCTGCCCACGGCAAAGGCGGTGCAGTTCAGGATCACATCGGGTGGGGCCGCCGCGAAGAGGTGGTCAAGGGTCGCTGTGCTGACGGGGTCCTTGAGGCTGGCCACGAAGACGGGCAGCGGATTGAGCCCTGCACGTGACAGGCTGCGCACCATCCGGTTGATCGGGTTCAGCCCGCCGCCCTGTACCAGGGCACGGTAGAAAATAATCGGTACGATCGGAGCGCCGTCGGTCCAGTCCTTTTGTGCTGCGGCAAGATCGGCGATCCCCGCGCCCGGCCAATAGACCCCCGCGCGCAGCAGGGGGCCGGGCGCTGCCGGTTTTTCGCCGCCGTCAAGCATCGCTTTGGCGTAGGCCAGAAAGTTTGCGCTGTTCTGGGGGCCGCCTTCGACAAGATAGGACCAGAGCGTATCGTAATCCTGTCCGCTGACCGTCGAGAGTTCGCGCAGTTCCTGATCGGGCTTGTCATCGCCGGGCAAGGCCACGAAGGGGATGCCCGCATCATGCAGCCGTGCGGCGTATTGTGTCAGCCCGTATTTCCAATATCCCGCACCACCCAGTATCCGCGCAATCACCAGCCGCGATTTGGTGGCGCAATCGTCCAGATGCAGATCGACCGACATCGGGTGCATCAGATGCATCATATTGGCCAGCCGCAAGTCGGGTGGATCAGCCATTTCGGCGCGTGCTTCGGACAGGGCCGCCAGTTCGGTGTCGGCAGCCGAGATGACGACCACATCGGCGGGGGTCTGGCCCAGATCGACGGGTTCGGTCCCGTCGGAAATGGCGCCCGGTGTGGCGGCTAGCAGGTGCATCGTCTTGCGCTCCGTGTTAGTGGCGAAGCAAAGGAAAGGTCATGACCATGGATTACAAAGCCGCAGGCGCGCCGAAATTGGGCAAGAATGCACCAAAACACAGTGAGCATAATGCCCACGGTAGCACCAAGAAGCCTTTCGGCCAGCGCCCAAGCAAGGAAGAACTGCTGGCCCGTATGAAAGCGGCGGCAGAGGCCAAGAAAGCCGGATAACCTCACAGCGGTTTTTCCATGAAGACCGAACTTTGCGCGGTCACGTAGTCGCCGAACACGCCGCAATCCTGAAACCCGTGACGGCGGTAAAGCTTGTGGGCGGCGTGCAGCACGTTGCCGGTTTCCAGTTTCAGGACAGCAAGCCCCTCTGCGCGGGCCTGATCTTCGATCTGGCGCAGGAGCGCATCGGCGACCCCTTTGCCGCGCGCGTCCTCGGCTACGAACATCGATTTCACTTCGCCGTAGCCGTCCTTGATGGCAAGGGCGCCGGTGCCGCAGATGTCGTCGCCGATACGTGCGGCGAAGAAATGTATGGATGGCTGCGCCAGATCGTCCACGTCGAGATAGAAGTTATCTTCAGGCGGGAACAGGCTTTGCATCAATGCGTGGCTTTGCCGCAAAAGTGCTGTCGCTTGCGGGTGGCGGGGGTCGGTTTTTTCGACGATGATCATGCTTGCAGGGCGGCGGTGATGGCGGTCTGGTTCAGGCCTGCCGCGCCGATCACAACCAGTCGCGTTTCGCGCGGGGCGTCGCCGAAGGGTTGGTCGAAATAGGTATCCACACGCGGGCCAACCGCTTGCAGGGTCTGGCGCATGGGTTTTCCGGCAACAGCGACAAAACCTTTGAGACGCAGGATGTTGTTGGCGCGGATGACGTCTGCAACCTGTGCCGCAAAAGCGTTTGCATCGGCGATTTCGCCGCGGGTGACGATGAAGCTTTCGAATTCGTCATGGCCGTGTTCGTGGGCGTGATCGTGGTGATGATCATCGTCATGGTGGTCGTCATGATCGTCGTCGTGATGATGATGGTGGTGGTGGATTTCATGACGGCTTTCCAGATCGGCTTCGGCACCGATCCCCTGACCCAAGAGCACATCCACAGGCAGCGCACCCATCGCGGCCTTGATGACCTGAACACCGGCACGAGCCTCGGATTTGAGGCGCGCGGTCAGGTTATCGGCCTCGGTCATGTCCAGCAGGTCGGTCTTGTTGACCACGATCATGTCCGCACAGGCGATCTGGTCCTCGAACAACTCTGACAGAGGTGTTTCGTGGTCAAGGTTTTCGTCCTGAGCGCGCTGTGCATCCACAGCCGCCACATTGTGGGCAAACTGGCCGTCGTGGACGGCGCGGCCATCCACAACGGTCACGACGCCATCGACCGTCACTTTGGTCGAAATGCCGGGCCAGTTGAACGCGCGCACAAGCGGTTGCGGCAGGGCAAGGCCGGAGGTTTCGATTACGATGTGATCGGGTTTGTCGTCGCGGGCCAGCAA
>JBFEQR010000298.1:0-3876 GCA_041549425.1 Yoonia sp.
AGAACGGACCGGTTCGCGAACCGTCCGTCTGGATCACGGGTTTTCACCGCAAGCGACCCGATCGACAGCCAGACATCATGGCGTATCGCTGCCTCGCGCAGTCCGGCAAGCGTGAGATCGTCCACTTCGTGCTGCAACACGGTCATCTGATGCGCGCGGTCCTGACTGACGCAATTCGTGACCTCTGGCGTCAGGATGAGCCGCGCCCCTCTGGATGCTGCCTGCGCCACGAAATCAGCCGTTTGCGCAAGGTTAGACACTGGATCATCGCCAGATGTCAGTTGCAGCAGCGCGGTCTTCATGCCGCCAGCAGCGCATCCAACTTACCGCCGCGCTCAAGTGCAAAAAGATCGTCACAGCCACCAATATGGGTGCCATCGACAAAAATCTGGGGAACAGTGCTGCCACCATGCGCGCGCTGGATCATCTCTGCGCGGCGTTCGGGCTGGGCAGAGATGTTAACCTCGGCATAGCTGATGCCTTTGGAATTCAACAACCGCTTGGCCATGTGGCAAAAGCCGCAGGTCGGTTTGGTATAGATTTCGACAGTTGCCATCGTGGACGTCCTTGGATCAGTTGTACCCCTGATCTAACTATCCTTGACCACTCTTGCCAGTGTAACAATCGACACATTTGCGGCACCGCCAGCGCGCAGGGCCTCTGTTGCCGCAGCAAGGGTCGCGCCGGATGTCATCACATCGTCAACCAGCAGCACGGACCGCCCCGCAATCTGCGCCACCCTTTTGGGGTTGGCAATAATCGCATCAGCAAGGGTCGCAAACCGCGCATCGCGGCCGTGCCCGTCAAGAGGCCGAGTGCGCTTGGGCCGCAGCAGCGCATCGATGCACACGTCATGCCCAAGTGTCTTGCCCACCGCATGGGCCAGCATCGCCGCCTGATTGTAGCGCCGCCGCAGCAAACGGGTCCAATGCAGCGGAATTGGCACGATAACAGGGTCTAACAAAGGCATTTCTGCAGTTTTTCGCGCAACCCAGCGCGCCAACGCAGGGACCAGATCGGTGCGGTCACCATGCTTCAGGGCCAGAACCAGACGCCGCCCGACCCCCGAATAGGCAAAGACAGCCCGCCCGTGATCCCAAGGGCGGGCGATCGTCAGGCAATCGTCGCATTGCACCGCGTCGCCGTCATCTTCCCCCGGCAGGGGGGTGCCGCAGGTGTCGCAGACCAATCCGTTCAGAAAGGCGGTGTCGGACCAACAGCGACCGCACAAACCGAAATCTGCATCCGTCAAAGCATCGCAGGCCGCGCATTGCGGCGGGTAAATCGCTTGAATGACGCTTTGCAACCGCATGAATTCACCCTAAATGACCGTTTATGACAATGCCCCAGATCACCGACCGCGCCGCCTTGATGCGCAACCGCGCCCGTGCCGTGCCCGACGCCCTGTTCCTGCACGAACAGGCTGCCGATGAGATTCATGAAAGACTCACAGAGGTTAACAGAACCTTTACGCAGGTGGCGATTGTCACGGGTTTTCCTGATTTCTGGGCAGACCGCTTTGCGGGGGCCACCATCGTTTCGGACGAAGAAACCCTAGGGTTAGACACTGATTCATACGATCTGGTGCTGCACGTCATGTGCTTGCACTGGGCCAATGACCCCGTGGGGCAGCTTGTGCAGGCAAGGCACGCCCTGAAACCTGACGGGTTGATGCTTTGCACATTTCTGGGCGGGCAAACCCTGCATGAATTGCGCGCGTCACTGGCCGAGGCCGAGGCGAACATCACCGGCGGCCTGTCGCCCCGCATCGCCCCGATGAGCGAGATCAGGGATGTGGGTGGTTTGCTGCAACGGGCAGGATTTGCCCTGCCGGTGGCCGACAGCACGCCCCTGACCGCCAGTTACGCCAATGCGTTCCACCTGATGCATGATCTGCGAAAAATGGGTGAAAACAATGCTTTGTCCGGACGGATCAAACACCCCACCCGCCGCAATGTCCTGACAGAGGCCGCCTGTATCTATGCCGACAACTTTCGCAACGATGACAATCGGGTGGATGCCACGTTCGAATTCATCACGCTGACCGGCTGGGCCCCTGCTGAAAATCAGCCGCAACCCCTGCGACCAGGAAGTGCGACGACGCGGCTTGCCGATGCATTGGGGACAAAAGAAACATCTTTAGACAGGTCCAAAGACTAATCTGATGCGTATTCCATTTAACTACCACGCAAATGACGCTACCTAGAGGGCGATGAAAATGTTTGATGCACAAAGCCAGTCCGAAGAACGCCCTGCCGTTTGTCCCGTACACGCCCAGCCCGATCACCCCAAGGTGAAACCGGCGCGCGTGGGTATTCTGCTGGCCAATCTTGGCACGCCCGATGCGACCGATTACTGGTCGATGCGGCGCTATCTGAACGAATTCCTGTCCGACAAGCGCGTGGTCGATTACTCTGCATGGATCTGGCAGCCCTTGCTGCAACTGATCATCCTGACCAAGCGTCCGTTTTCCTCTGGCGCGGCTTACAAGTCGATCTGGAACGAAGAAGACGACGAAAGCCCGCTGCTGACCATCACCAAAAAGCAGACCGCGGCAATCAAACAGCAGATGGTCGATCGTTATGGCGATGATGTGCGGGTCGATTTCTGCATGCGCTATGGCAACCCGTCCACCAAGTCCAAAGTGCAGGAAATGGTCGAAGCCGGCTGCACCAAGATCCTGTTTTTCCCGCTTTACCCCCATTACGCCGGTGCGACGTCCGCCACCGCCAATGACCAGTTCTTCCGCGCGCTCATGGAAGAGAAATGGCAACCGGTGGCGCGCGTGGTCGAACCCTATTTCCAGGAACCCGCCTATATCGAGGCGTTGGCCCAGTCCATCGAACGCGCCTATGCCGCGGCGGAACCGAAACCTGAAAAGCTGGTGTGTTCCTATCACGGCGTGCCCATCCGCTACCTGATGGAAGGAGATCCCTACCATTGCCAGTGCCAGAAGACGACGCGGTTGCTGAAAGAGCGGCTGGGATGGAAGGATACCGAGATCACCACGACCTTCCAGTCCAAGTTCGGGCCCGAGGAGTGGCTGCAGCCCTACACGGTCGAAGAGGTCGCGCGACTTGCCGAAGCCGGTAAGAAAAACATCGCTGTTTGCGCGCCGGCCTTTTCAGCGGACTGCATCGAGACGCTGGAAGAAATCAACGAAGAGATCAAGGAAAGCTTTGAAGAGGCGGGGGGCGAGCATTTCACCTATATTCCCTGCCTCAATGACGACGACGCGCATATCAAGGCGTTGTGCAATACCATCGATGACAACCTCAAGGGTTGGATCGACTGACAGCGCCGGCATCGAATTGCTCATAAACCATTGCGCCAAACAAAAAAGGCGGCACATAACGTGCCGCCTTTTCTTTAGTTGTAGTGCTAACTATCAGGCGATAGCGGCAGCAACGATGACCAGCAGGATCAGCGGCAGCCAAACACCTGTAGAGGAGCTTTCTGCTTCTTCTACCACGACCGGTGCTTCAACAACGGGCTCTTCCATGTTGCCAGCATATGCTGTGGATGCTGCGGCTGTCAGAGCAGCTGCGAGAACGAGTTTTTTCATATCATAACCTCCAGAAATGGCGCACCAAGTTTTGCGTTGGCGCGCACCCAAGACTTACCTCGTGGTCCCTTGTAAATCACCATACGCGCCTGTTTGCAAATCTGATTCTGCCACGCTTTCCCCAAACCGGCAAAATGTCGTCAAATAAGCAACACTTGGGTGCCTACTTTTGTGAGGGCAAAAAGTTCCTGAATATGCTCATTGTAAAGGCCGATGCATCCGTTGGAAGATTGCCGTCCGATTTTGCGTGTATCGTGGGTCCCGTGGATTCGATAATACGTCCAGCTTAGATAAAGTGCATGCGTTCCCAA
>JBFEQR010000299.1:0-3870 GCA_041549425.1 Yoonia sp.
CATCCATGAAGGCCAGCTGGCCGATGTGTTCACCCCCGGCCTTTACATGCTGGAAACCAACAACATGCCGATCCTGACCAGTCTGAACCACTGGGATCACGGCTTCCGCTCGCCCTTCAAATCCGAGATCTATTTCGTCAACACCACCCGTTTTTCGAACCTGAAATGGGGCACCAAGAACCCGATCATGGTGCGCGACCCCGAATTCGGGCCGACACGTCTGCGCGCCTTTGGCACCTACACGGTCAAGGTCGCCGATCCGGCCCTGTTCCTGCGCGAAATCGTTGGCACCGATGGGGAATTCACCATGGACGAGATCAGCTACCAGATCCGCAACATCATCGTGCAGGAATTCAGCCGCGTCATCGCCTCCTCCGGCATTCCGGTGCTGGACATGGCCGCCAACACCGCCGATCTGGGCAAGCTGGTGGCCAGCGCCATTGACCCCACGATGAAGCAATACGGCCTGACCATCCCCGAGCTTTACATCGAGAACATCAGCCTGCCCCCCGCCGTCGAACAGGCGCTGGACAAGCGCACCTCTATGGGGCTTGCCGGTGATCTGGGCAAATTCACCCAGTATTCCGCAGCCGAGGCGATGACCTCTGCCGCGAACAACCCTGCCGGTGGCGGCATGGCTGCCGGTCTGGGCGCGGGCATGGGCATGGCGATGGCCGGTCAGTTGGCGCAGGGCGGCCCTTGGGGCGCGGCCCCTGCCGCCGCCGCGCCGCCCCCGCCGCCCCCGCCGGTCGAACATGTCTGGCACATCGCCAAAGCCGGTGAGGTCACTGGCCCGTTCTCCAAGGCCGCCATTGGCCGCATGGTCACCGAGGGCAAACTGGGCCGTGACAGCATGGTCTGGACCCAAGGGCAGGACGGCTGGATGGCCGCAGAGGACGTGATGGAACTGGCCCAGCTTTTCACCATCATGCCGCCCCCGCCACCGGGCACATGACACAACGCAGGCTGACAATCGCGCTTCATTGGTCGGTGCTGATGCTGGTGCTGGTCATGGTCAAAGGCGGCACTTCGGCGGTCTATGTCCGCTGGGCTTTTGTGCTGGCGGGCGGGCTTTGGGTCGCGGTGGCCTTGGGCAAAGGCATGATGTGCAAGCCGGGACCAAAGTTGCAGGGCAGATTGCGCACGCTTTATCCGTGGATGCATCGGGGCATGTATGCGCTGCTGGCGGTGACTGTCGCATTGAACGCCGCCGCCTTGACGGGCCTCGCACCCCATGACACCGGCTGGACCGCGCTGTTGGTCCTGCTGGCGGCGGGCGCGTTTCACGGGCTTTTCCATTTCTGGCGGCACAACGTCCTGTTTGATGGTGCCCTGCGGGTCATGTCCCCGCGTTTCATGCATAAGATCCTGTAATGGCCGACACGACAATCACCACCGCAGAGCACCGTTTTCCCTGCGATAACTGCGGGTCCGACTTCCGCTATGATCCGGCGGCGGACCAACTGGTGTGTGACCATTGCGGCAATACATCCGCGATTGAAAGCAGCGGACCATGGGCCAGCATGATTAGCGAGTTGGACTTCACACAGGCCGTGAACGCACAGCTTGCCGATGCCGACATCGAAGAAACCCGCGTGAACAACTGCCCCAATTGCGGGGCGCAAACCGAATTCGATCCAGACATCCACGCCGCCGAATGTCCGTTTTGCGCGACACCTGTTGTCACCGGCACAGGCGCACACAGGCATATCAAACCGCGCGGCCTACTTCCCTTTGATATCGACGACCGTCAGGCAAAGGCTGCAATGACCGACTGGCTGGGCAGCCTCTGGTTTGCGCCCAATGGTCTGACCGAATACGCCCGCAAGGGGCGCAGGATGAGCGGTATCTACGTCCCCTACTGGACATTCGACGCCGACACCAAAAGCCAATACACCGGCCAGCGCGGGACCTTTTACTATGAAACGCGCACCGTCATGCGCGACGGCAAACCCCAGCAAATCCGCGTGCGCAAGACCCGCTGGCGCGCCGTATCGGGGCGCGTGGCGCGGTTCTTTGACGATGTGCTGATCCTTGCCTCCAAATCCCTGCCCAAGAAATATACCGACGCGCTTGAACCTTGGGACCTTTCCGCGCTGGAACCCTACAAGCCGGAATATCTGGCCGGTTTCCGCGCCGAAGGCTATCAGGTCGAACTGGTCGACGGCTTCAGCGAGGCGCGCGCCTATATGGACCGCATGATCCGGCGCGATGTGAAATACGACATTGGCGGCGACGATCAGCGGATCGGACAGGTGAAGACGCAAATCAGCGACATCACCTTCAAGCATATCCTGCTGCCTGTCTGGCTGGCTGCCTATAAATATCGTGGCAAGACCTATCGCTTCGTCGTCAACGGCCGCACCGGCCGTGTGCAGGGCGAACGCCCCTATTCGGCGTGGAAGATTGCTTTTGCCGTGATTGTCGGTCTGATCCTTGCACTTGGCGTAGGATTTGTTATCGCTAACAGCCAGTAACTCCAGCAAAGGCCTAATGCGATGATCCTCTGTGCCGGCGAAGCCCTGATCGACATGTTGCCCCGTGAAACCACGACAGGCGAAAGCGCCTTTGCGCCCCACGCAGGCGGGGCTGTGATGAACACGGCGGTGGCTCTGGGGCGTCTGGACGTGCCTGTGCAATTCTTTACGGGGCTTTCATCGGACCTTTTTGGCGATGTGCTGCGCGCCCATCTGGATGCGTCACATGTGGACTATAGCCCTGCCGCCACCTCGGACAGGCCCACCACCCTTGCCTTTGTGAAACTGGTGGACGGTCATGCGACCTATGCGTTTTACGATGAAAACACAGCGGGCCGGATGCTGTCCCCCGCTGACCTGCCGGCCACCACACCCGACGCGCTTTTCGTGGGTGGTATCTCGCTTGCCGTGGAACCCTGCGCTGCGGCCTATGAGGCGCTTGCGGCCAAACATGCCGATCAGTCCGTCATCATGATGGACCCCAATATCCGCCCCGGCTTTATCGCGGATGAGGCAGCGTTCCGCGCGCGCATGGCGCGGATGCTGGAGTTAAGCGATATCGTAAAGCTGTCGGACGAGGATCTTGCGTGGTTCATGCCCGATGACACGACCGTGGACGCAGCGCGCAAGCTGGTCGCGGGCGGGGTCAAACTGCTGTGCATCACCCAAGGGTCATCCGGCGTGACAGGCTACACCCCCGATCACGCCGTTTTTGTGCCCGCTGAAAAGGCCACGGTCGTCGATACCGTGGGGGCGGGCGATACATTCAACGCTGGGGTCCTTGCCAGCCTGCATCAGGCAGGTGCCTTGCAGAAATCGGTAATCGGCGCTCTGGACGAAAAGACAATCAGCGCAGCACTCGCCTTGGGCGCAAAAACCGCCGCCATCACAGTCAGCCGCGCCGGTGCCAATCCCCCTTGGGCATCAGAGCTATGAGGGCGCTGATCCAGCGTGTGACAGAGGCCTCTGTCGCAGTGGACGGGGCGGTGATCGGCGAGATCGGCCAAGGCCTGTTGATCCTGATCTGCGCAATGGAAGGCGACGACGCGGCCAAGGGCAAGGCTTTGGCGGCCAAGATCAGCAAGCTGCGCATCTTCAAGGATGATGATGGCAAGATGAACCGCTCTCTTGCCGATATCGGCGGGCAGGCCCTGATCGTCAGCCAGTTCACACTGGCCGCAGACACGTCACGCGGGAACCGCCCCGGGTTTTCCGCGGCGGCAAAACCCGATGAGGGGCGCGCGCTTTATGAAAGCTTTGTGGCGGATATAAAGGCCTTGGGGATCACCACGGCAACAGGATCATTCGGGGCCGACATGGCCGTCAGCCTGACCAATGACGGACCTGTGACGATCTGGATGGATGTCTAGGCCCTGATCATCCGGCGCACCGC
>JBFEQR010000300.1:0-3865 GCA_041549425.1 Yoonia sp.
CCTGCCTGATTGCCCAAGGAAGCAACCATTACCCCGCCGCGCTTCTGGATCTTGCCGATGCCACGCCCCTGTTCTGGGCGATGGGCCGTCTGGACGTGCTGCAGCGTCCAATGGTCGCCTTGGTTGGCGCGCGCAATGCGTCGTCGCTTGGCACACGTATGGCCAAGAAACTAGGTAGGGAACTGGCCGAAAACGGCTTGACCGTGGTGTCGGGACTGGCGCGCGGGATTGATGCCGCCGCCCATCTTGGCGCGTTGTCGGGGGGAACCGTTGCGGTGCAAGCAGGCGGCGTCGACGTTATTTACCCTGCCGAAAACGCGAAACTGGCACAGGATATTCTGGCCACGGGGGTGCGGGTGTCCGAAATGCCGATGGGGGAACAACCGCAGGCGCGCCATTTTCCCGCACGCAACAGGATCATTTCCGGTCTGGCGCAGGCAGTCGTTGTCATCGAGGCCGCGGCAAAGTCGGGCAGCCTGATCACCGCACGCAACGCCCTTGATCAAGGGCGCGAGGTTCTGGCCGTGCCGGGGCATCCGTTCGATGCCCGCGCGTGGGGCTGCAATATGTTGATCCGCGACGGGGCGACATTGGTGCGCGGTGTCGACGACGTGATGGAGGCGATGGCACCGATCATGCAACCCGACACCCCCGTGGCGTCACCGGAGGCTTCACCGAAGACCTTGCGCGAAACCGCCGCATTGCATGACGAAATTCTGGCGCGGCTGGGTCCTTCGCCTGTGGCAGAAGACCAGCTTTTGCGTGATATCCGCGCGAAAGCCACCGAAATCGCGCCTATTCTGGTCGATCTGGAACTGGAGGGGAAAATCCAGCGGCAGGCAGGCGGGCTGCTGTCGCGCTGCGCATAAAAACGGCAGCTTCTGCGCAAAGATTTTTCCGCGCATTGACAATTGCGCCGCAGACGCCACATCTTGCCGGTCTCAAGGACCCGTATTTTCAGTGAAGGATTCCCATGCCCGTCGTCGTTGTCGAATCCCCTGCCAAGGCCAAGAAAATAAACGGTTACTTGGGAAAAGATTACACTGTTCTGGCCTCTTACGGCCATGTGCGTGACCTGCCGCCCAAGGATGGATCGGTCCTGCCGGACGACGATTTCGAGATGAAATGGGAAATCGCGTCGGACAGCAAAAAGCACATCAAGGCGATTGTCGACGCTCTGAAAAACGACAACGAACTGATCCTTGCCACCGACCCCGACCGCGAGGGTGAGGCGATTTCATGGCACCTGACCGAAGCCTTGACCGCCAAGAAAGCGATCAAGAAAGACACGCCCGTCAGCCGTGTCGTGTTCAATGCGATCACCAAGAACGCGGTGACCGAGGCGATGAAGAACCCCCGTCAGGTCGATGCGCCACTAGTTGAGGCCTATCTGGCCCGTCGCGCGCTGGATTATCTGGTGGGGTTCAACCTGTCGCCCGTGCTGTGGCGCAAACTGCCCGGTGCGAAATCGGCAGGCCGTGTGCAATCCGTCTGCCTGCGCCTGATCGTCGAGCGCGAGATGGAGATCGAAGCGTTTCGCAATCAGGAATACTGGACCATCAAAGCGTTGCTGCAATCGCCCCGCGGCCAAACCTTCGAGGCGCGCCTGACCACGCTTGCGGGCAAAAAGCTGGACAAGTTCGATCTGGGTAACGCCACGCAGGCGGAAATGGCCGTGCAGGCCATCAATTCGCGTGATCTGGTCATCAAATCGGTTGAGGCGAAGCCAGCCACACGCAACCCGTCGCCGCCTTTCATGACTTCGACCCTGCAACAGGAAGCCAGCCGCAAATTCGGCATGGGCGCGCGCCAGACCATGTCTGTCGCCCAGCGCCTGTATGAGGCTGGCCTGATTACCTACATGCGGACCGACGGCATCGATATGGCCCCCGAGGCCGTGACCGATACGCGCGCCGCGATTGCCAAAAAATTCGGTGACAAATACCTGCCCGACCAGCCGCGTATCTACAAAAACAAGGCCAAAAACGCCCAGGAAGCTCACGAATGCATCCGCCCCACCGAAATGTCGGTCAGTACAGAAGACGCCAAGATCGCCGACAGCGACCAGCGAAAACTTTATGACCTGATCTACAAACGCACGATGGCCAGCCAGATGGCCGCCGCCCGTCTGGAGCGTACCGTCGTCGATATCAGCAGTGCCGACGAACAGGTCATCCTGCGCGCCAACGGGCAGGTCATGGTCTTTGACGGCTTCATCGCGATCTATGAGGAAGGCAAGGACGACAGTGTTGTCGATGATGACGACAAGCGCCTGCCGCAACTGGCCGAGGGTGAGAAAGCGGACAAAAAATCCGTCGATCCCGAACAGCATTTTACCCAGCCCCCCCCGCGCTACACCGAGGCGACGCTGGTCAAGCGCATGGAAGAACTGGGCATCGGCCGTCCGTCCACCTATGCCTCTATTGTCACGACCATTCAGGACCGCGGCTATGTCGAGAAAGACAAGAACCGCCTGATCCCGCAGGACAAGGGGCGGTTGGTGACCGCCTTTCTGACCAATTATTTCCGCAAATACATCGGTTACGACTTTACCGCCGATCTGGAAAACCAGTTGGATGAGGTCAGTGCTGGCGAGGCAGACTATAAAAAAGTGCTCGCGCAGTTCTGGCGCGATTTCTCGGCTGCTATTGCCGAAACCGCTGATCTGCGCATCACCGAGGTGCTCGAGAAGATCAACGAGGTGCTTGAGCCGCATCTGTTCCCGCCCACCGAAGACGGCAGCGATCCGCGTCTGTGCCCCAACTGCGGGGCGGGCCGTTTGTCGATGCGCACCGCACGTTCGGGTGGTGCGTTTATCGGCTGCTCGAATTATCCCGAATGTCGCTACACCCGCCCCTTCGGCCCGCCCAACCCCGAGGCAGAGGCCTCTGCCATTCCGCCAGAGGGCAAGTTGCTGGGCACCGATAACGGTGACGAGATCCGAGTCTTCAAGGGGCGTTTCGGCCCTTATGCCCAGCGTGGCGAGGTGACAGAAGAGAACAAGAAACCCAAGCGTCAGGGCATTCCCGATGGTTGGGAGCCGGAAGAGGTCACGCTTGATCAGGCGTTGATGCTGTTGTCCCTGCCCCGCGAAATCGGCCCGCACCCCGAGGATGGCGTGCCCGTCTGGGCCAATATCGGGCGCTATGGCCCGTATCTGAAGCATGCGGAAAGCACGTCACACCGTGGCGGCACCAATGCCAATCTTGAAAGCATCGAGGATGTCTGGACCGTCGGCATGAACCGCGCCGTGCAATTGCTGGCCGAAAAGGTCGCATCGCGCGGGCAACGCGGCAAGGCCGCAGTGCCGATCCGCGAATTGGGCGAACACCCCGAGGCGGGCGGCCCCGTCAACATCTATGACGGCAAATACGGGCCTTATGTAAAGTGGGAAAAGATCAACGCGACAATCCCCGACACGATCGAACCCGCCGATCTGACCATGGCACAGGCCGTTCATCTGATTGACGAACGCGCGGAAAAAGCTGGTAAGAAAAAGCCTGCACCCAAGAAGGCCGCGGCCAAAAAGAAACCCGCAGCAAAGAAAAAGGCCGCCGCCAAGAAATAGCTGTGGCGGCCTGTTGTGGCATGAGCGGCGCGGCTCGTGCCGCAGCGCGGCATTTTGTTGACTCTCTGGCGGTCTGGCGGCACAAGTTGCCCAACCAGCCGGAGACAACATCCATGAACAAGATTTATCCTGACGCCACAGCGGCCCTTGCGGGGCTGCTTCACGACGACATGCTGATCGCTGCGGGCGGTTTTGGCCTGTGCGGTATTCCCGAATTGCTGATCGATGCCGTCGTTGCAAGCGGCGTTAAGAACCTGACCATTGCGTCCAACAACTGCGGTGTGGACGGGTTCGGGC
>JBFEQR010000301.1:0-3849 GCA_041549425.1 Yoonia sp.
AAATTTGCCAGCACGTGAACTATGAATGCGCTGGCACGGTCGAATTCCTGATGGATATGGACAGTGGCGAATTCTACTTCATCGAAGTGAACCCCCGCGTGCAGGTCGAACACACTGTCACCGAGGAAGTGACCGGCATCGACATCGTGCGCGCGCAAATCCTGATTGCCGAAGGCAAATCTCTGGTCGAGGCGACGGGCTGCGCATCGCAATATGACGTGAAACTGGACGGCCACGCGCTGCAGTGCCGTGTGACGACCGAAGACCCGCAAAACAACTTTATCCCCGACTACGGGCGCATCCAGATGTACCGCTCTGCGACCGGTCCGGGCATCCGTCTGGATGGCGGCACCGCCTATTCGGGTGCGGTGATCACGCGCTACTATGACAGTCTGCTGACCAAGGTGACTGCCCGCGCGCCCACGCCCGAAATGGCGATTGCGCGGATGGACCGCGCGCTGCGCGAATTCCGTATTCGCGGGGTGTCCACCAATATCGCTTTTGTGGAAAACCTGCTGAAGCACCCGACATTCCTGAACAATGAATACCACACCAAATTCATTGACGAGACGCCGGACCTGTTCAAATTCTCCAAGCGCCGCGACAGGGCCACGAAAATCCTGACCTATATCGCTGATATCACGGTGAACGGGCATCCCGAAACGGCGGGCCGTCCGCGCCCTGCGGCAGATGTGAAGCCACCGCGCCCACCGGTCAAGCCGACCACCGATGTGACCCCCGGCACGCGCAATATTCTGGACGAATTCGGCCCCGAAGCCGTGGCCGACTGGATGCGCGATCAAAAGCAGTTGCTGATCACCGACACCACCATGCGCGACGGGCACCAGTCATTGCTGGCCACCCGCATGCGTTCGATTGATATGATCAACGCCGCCCCCGCCTATGCTGCCAAGATGAGCCAGCTTTTCAGTGTGGAATGCTGGGGTGGTGCCACGTTTGATGTGGCCTACCGCTTTTTGCAGGAATGCCCGTGGCAGCGCCTGCGCGACATCCGTGCGCATATGCCCAATATCATGACGCAGATGCTTTTGCGTGCCTCGAACGGCGTGGGCTACACCAACTATCCCGACAATGTGGTGCAAAGCTTTGTAGCGCAGGCGGCAACATCCGGCGTGGATGTGTTCCGCGTGTTCGACAGTCTGAACTGGGTCGAAAACATGCGTGTCGCGATGGACGCGGTGATCAAGGCGAACAAGGTCTGCGAAGGCACGATCTGCTACACCGGTGACATGCTTGACCCAAACCGGTCGAAATATGATCTGAAATACTATGTCGGGATGGCCAAGGAACTTGAAGCCGCAGGCGCGCATGTGCTGGGCC
Organism: Yoonia sp.; assembly: GCA_041549425.1. Classification (GTDB taxonomy): domain Bacteria; phylum Pseudomonadota; class Alphaproteobacteria; order Rhodobacterales; family Rhodobacteraceae; genus Yoonia. The sequence continues at coordinate 1,342 of JBFEQR010000301.1, forward strand.
TCAAGGATATGGCCGGATTGCTGAAGCCGGCGGCGGCAACACAGCTGATTACCGCGCTCAAGCAAGAGGTGGGCCTGCCAATCCACTTCCATACCCATGACACATCAGGTGCGGCGATTGCGACTGTGCTGGCAGCCTCTGCGGCGGGTGTGGATTGTGTGGACGGAGCAATGGATGCACTGTCCGGAAACACCTCGCAGCCCACGCTGGGATCAATTGTCGAAGCCTTGCGCGGCGACACGCGCGACACCGGTCTGGACATCGCGGCGATCCGCGAAATCAGCAACTACTTCGAACAGGTGCGCGCCCATTACACGGCCTTCGAAAGCGGCCTGCAAGCGCCCGCTTCCGAGGTCTATCTGCATGAAATGCCCGGCGGTCAGTTCACAAACCTCAAGGCGCAGGCACGGTCGCTGGGGCTGGAAGAGCGCTGGCATGAAGTGGCCCAGACATATGCCGATGTGAACGCCATGTTTGGCGATATCGTTAAGGTGACGCCATCTTCAAAGGTGGTGGGCGATATGGCCCTGATGATGGTCAGCCAGAACCTGACCCGTGCGCAGGTCGAGGACCCTGCCGTCGATGTGGTCTTCCCCGACAGTGTCGTTGAAATGCTGCACGGCGATCTGGGCCAACCGCCCGGTGGCTGGCCGGAAGCGATCCAGAAGAAGGCGCTCAAGGGTGACAAGCCGATCACAGAACGTCCGGGTGCCCTGCTTGCGCCCGTCGATCTGGAGGCCACGCGCGCCGATCTTTCCCAACAGCTGGAAGGCAAGGAAGTCGATGACGAGGACCTGAACGGATACCTGATGTACCCGAAGGTGTTCCTTGACTACGCAGGCCGCCACCGGACCTATGGCCCTGTGCGCACATTGCCTACGCGCACGTTCTTTTACGGCATGGAACCCGGCGAGGAAATCGCGGCCGAGATCGACCCCGGCAAGACGCTTGAAATCCGCCTGCAGGCCGTTGCCGACATGAATGAAGACGGCGAAGTGAAGGTCTTTTTCGAATTGAACGGTCAGCCACGCACGATCCGTGTGATGAACCGCTTAGCCGCGGCCGAAAAGATCTCGCGGCCCAAAGCCGAGAACGGCAACCCCAACCACATCGGCGCGCCGATGCCGGGTGTGGTGGCTACCGTTTCGGTGGTTCAAGGCAAAAAGGTCAAACAGGGTGATCTGCTGTTGACGATCGAGGCCATGAAGATGGAAACCGGCATCCACGCCGAGCGGGACGCGGTCATCAAGGCGGTACATGTGACCGCAGGCGGGCAGATCGACGCAAAGGATTTGCTGATCGAACTGGAATAGACCTTTGCGGGTGGCCCTATGAAAAAGCTGCTTTTCATCAGCGATCCGCATATCTGCCCCGATGGTGAAACCATCATCGGGCTTGATCCGGCGATGCGTCTGCAAGCTGTTCTCGACGCCGCCATGACCGCGCACGCTGATGCGGAGGCTTTGGTCTTGCTTGGCGATCTCACCCATCACGGCGATCCCCGCTCCTATCAAAAGCTGTCGGACCTTTTTTGCGATCTGCCAGTGCCCGTGATCCCGATGCTGGGCAATCATGACCGCCGCGATGCGTTTCTGGGCGTCTTTGCGGACGCGCCTATCACCGCAAGCGGGCACATCCAGCAGATGACCGATCTGGCGGGGCACCGGATCATCACCCTTGATTCGCTGGATGGGCCGCCTTATCCGGACAGGCATCATAGCGGGCGGCTTTGTCCCGCGCGGATGCATTTTCTGGAAAATGCATTGGCGACCCGTGACGGGCGGCACGCTGTCGTCTGCATCCATCACCCGCCTTTTGACACCGGCATCCTCGGGATGGACCAGATCAAGCTGGCCGATGGTGATGCCTTTCTTGATCTTTTGGCGCGCCACGGCAATCTGCACCTGATCTGCGGCCATATCCATCGCACCATGTCCGGCAGCACGCGCGGTGTACCGTGGAGCATGTTCAAAAGCCCCTGCCATCAAGGGCTTTTGGAATTTGGCGTCCCCAACGCGCATTTGTCGTCGGATGAACCGGGGGCCTACGGGCTTGCTTTACTGATGGGCGACGGGATCGTTGTGCATTCCGAGGACGTGGGCCTGCCTGCGCGCAATGTTTACAGCGGATATGACGCCACAGATTAGGGCGTTTCAGGCCTGCGCAAAAAAACCTATCCGACATGCGATTTTGGTCTTGCAACGTAGCCCCAGTCTTTATAGATCACGGCTCACGGAATGAAGCGCGGGCGTAGCTCAGGGGTAGAGCATAACCTTGCCAAGGTTAGGGTCGTGAGTTCGAATCTCATCGCCCGCTCCATTCCGAAATAAGAAAAACGAAGGACTACAGCTGAAAAAGCGTAGTCCTTGTTTTGTTTTCAGAGCAATTTTTTCGCGTGGCGTACACAGATGCGCAAAGCGCATCTGGCTGAATGAAGCCCTGCTTCGGCTGCTCTGCCCGCTCAAAGCGCACCTTTCTGCACGAGGTCTTCCAAGGGTATCCGCAAGG
>JBFEQR010000302.1:0-3840 GCA_041549425.1 Yoonia sp.
CCAAGGGCCGCCAGTTCGCTGCTGATCCGTCGGGCGGTTGCCCTCTCTTCGCCCGAAATCTCTGGATTGCGGTGCAGGTCGTGGCGCAGCGCCGTGAGATACGCGAGTTGGTCATGGGCAAGCATGTTCATGGTCACTACCTCAAAATATCTCGAACAAGCCGGCCGCGCCTTGCCCGCCACCAACGCACATAGAGACAACGCCCCATTTTGCGCCGCGCCGCCGACCTTCCAGCAGGATATGCCCCGCCATGCGCGCGCCCGACATGCCGTAGGGGTGGCCGATAGAAATGGCCCCGCCGTTCACGTTCAAACGATCATCGGGAATGGACAAAGCATCGCGGCAATAAAGAAGCTGGGCGGCAAACGCCTCGTTGATTTCCCAAAGATCAATGTCGCCCATCGTTAGCCCTGCACGCGCCAGAAGGCGGGGGATAGCCACCACAGGGCCAATGCCCATCTCCTCGGGGGCGGTCCCCGCCACGGCAAATCCGCGCAACGCCCCCAAAGGCGTTAGTCCGCGACGCTGCGCTTCTTCGGCTGCCATCACGACCAAGGCAGCGGCACCGTCGGACAACTGGCTGGCGTTGCCTGCGGTCACGGTTTTGCCGTCGCCTTGCACGGCGGCAAGACCCGAAAGCCCCTGTGCGGTGGTGCTGGGGCGGTTGCATTCGTCGTGTTCAAGGCGCACCGCCGCGTTGCGGGTTTGCTTTGTGGCTTTGTCGGTCTCAAGCTTTACCGCATCCACCGGCACGATTTCATCAGCAAAGAGCCCCGCGTCCTGTGCCCTTGCGGTGCGCATCTGGCTTTGCAGCGCATAAGCGTCCTGCGCGTCGCGGCTGATGCCATAGCGTTCGGCCACGACCTCTGCGGTATCCAGCATACCAAGGTAGTAGTCATCGCGCACCGATGGGTCACGATACCTGTAGCTGTTCCAATGGGCATTCTGCACCAATGAAATGCTGTCCACCCCGCCAGCCAGTGTCACGTCGATGCCTTCACAGCGGACCATGTGCGACGCGATCGCGATTGCATTCAGGCCCGAGGCGCACTGACGGTCAACCGTCGCGCCGGCGACGCTATCGGGCAATCCGGCGGCCTGTACGATATGGCGTGCAACGTTGATACCAGCAGAACCCTGCGTGAGCGCCGAGCCGAAGACGGCTTCCTCTACTTCGCTGCCGTTCAATCCGGCGCGGGCCAAAGCTGCCTTGACGGCATGTGCGGCAAGGCTTGGCACTTCAAGGTTGTTGAAGGCACCCCGATAGGCTTTGCCAATCGGCGTGCGGGCGGTTGAAACTATGACTGCATCACGCATGGAATGGCCTTATATCGTTTCTGTGCCGCACCAGTCGGCGACGAACATGGCGGTTGCCTTGGTGATGCGGCGCATGCTTTCGAGATCGACACGCTCGTTGAAGCCGTGGATCGCTTCGGCGCGCGGTCCATAGACCAGTGCGGGCATGTCCGCATAAAGTCCGAAAAAGCGGGCATCTGTGGTGGCGGTGATCGCCTCGCGCTGCAAGGCCTCGCCACCAACGGAGCGGTGCGCCTTTTCCAGCGCCGCGATCGCCGAGGTCGCATGCGCCGAGCTGTCGCGCGACAGTGCGTATCCTTCGGCCTGAAATCCGTGGTAGACGATCTCGGGCAGGGAATTGCGCAGAAAAGCGTTTTCCCGCGCGGCGTCCAGAATAACCTGTTCGATCTCGGCCTTGGCTGCATCTATCGACTGCCCCGGGAAAATTGCCATGCGCACGTCGAAAACGCTCCAAGCGGGCACCGAGCTTGTCCAGTCACCACCGGCGATTTTCCCGATGTTGAGGTTCAGCGCATGGTCCATATGCCCATATTCGTCGGGGCGGTTTTCCGATGCATTCCAGCGATGTTCCATCTCGTGCAGCGCGCTGATCAGGGGGAAGGCTGCCTCGATCGCGTTGGCCCCGCTTCCGGCGTAGGCGACATGGGTCGGCAGGCCCTTGAGGTGGACCTGAAACCAGATCACGCCAAGCTGCGCCGTGACAAGATGTTCGGAAAACGGTTCGGGGATCAGCGCGGCATCGGCGGTATATCCCCGCGCCAGACACGCAAGGGCACCGTTGCCGGTACATTCTTCCTCGACCACGGACTGGAAATAGACGTCACCACCCGGTGCAAGCCCGCAGGCAGTCAGCGCATCCAGGGCAAAAAGGTTCGATGCCAGTCCCGCTTTCATATCCCCGCCGCCGCGCCCGTAAAGCCAGCCATCCGTGACGCGCGGTTCAAACGGCGGGCTGTCCCACATGTCCAGCGGTCCGGCCGGAACCACATCAATGTGTCCATTCAGAACAAGCGATCGGCCTTGCTGTGTTTTGGACCGATGGATTCCCACAACATTCACAGCGTCTTCATAGGGGCCCAGCAGCGGTGAAAATCCGGGCAAATGCCGGATTTCGGCAAGATCTATCTGCCAGCGGTCAATCCGGTAATGACGCGCGGCCAGTTCATCGGCCATGAATGCCTGCGCCGATTGCTCGTTCCCGCGGGTGGAAGGGTGCGATGTCAGTGCCGACAGAAACGCAACTTGCTGATCGAACGCATGATCGACAGCATTACAAAGGCGGGTGTTCAGTTCATCTTGCATGGGGCATCTCAGAATGTCGGCAGGGGCGTGTCAGGCAGGGCAAGCGGGGCGCCGGTGGCCGCGACCACATCAGAGGCACTGACACCTTGCGCGATTTCCACCAGCGCAAAACCATCTGCGGTGACATCGATCACCGCCATGTCGGTAAATATCCGCGACACACAAGCCTGCGCGGTTAACGGCAGGGAACACATCTGTTTCAGCTTGGGATTCCCCGCGCGGTCGGTATGGGTGGTTACAACGACGACGCGCCGCGCTTTTTGCGCAAGCTCGATCCCGCCGCCGACACCGGGGCTGAACTTTCCCGGAATTTTCCAATTGGCCAAATCGCCCGCGGCACTGACCTCGAATGCGCCAAGCATGGTCAGGTCAAGCCGTCCAGACCGCACAATCGCAAAGCTTGTGGCGCTGTCGAAAAAGGCCGATCCGGGAATTGTGGAGACGTAAGCCCCGCCAGCGTCGATAAGGTTCCGGTCAGCCCTGTCGGGAGACAATGTCGGACCAATCCCCGTCAGGCCGTTCTCTGTATGCAGACATACGGGGAAATCAGCAGGCAGATGGTTCACCACCTTTGTCGGCAGACCAATCCCCAGATTGACCACCATACCCGGTGCAATTTCGCGCGCCGCGCGCGCCACCATGCGGTCTTTAACGTCGGACAACGCCGTATTCCTTTGACAGTTCGCCGAGCGCGGTGACGTGGTCGACAAAGACACCTGGCGTGTGGACATCATCTGCGCCCAGCTCTCCAAGGGGCAGCAGCCGTTCGGCTTCGGCAATGACGCGGGTCGCGGCCATGGCCATCAGCGGATTGAAATTCCGCGCAGTTGCGACATAGGCCAGATTGCCAAAGCTATCGGCGCGATCGGCATGGATCAGGGCCACGTCCGCGCGCAGGGCGGATTCGACCAGATACGATTTACCCTCCATTTCAACTACTTGTTTGCCCTTGGCCAGCTCTGTGCCGATCCCGATGTCACTGAGGATTCCGCCTATGCCCGCACCTCCGGCGCGGATGCGTTCCGCAAGAATACCTTGGGCGTTGAATTCAACAGCAAGCTGGCCGGAGTTCATCAGCGCAATTGCATTGCTGTTCAAACCAAGGTGCGTGGTGATCAAACGCGCGACCAGCCCGCTTTGCAGCAAATGATCTATCCCCATGCCCGGTTCGTTGGCATCGTTCTTGATCACGGTCAGGTTGCGCGCGCCGTGGTCGTTCAG
>JBFEQR010000303.1:0-3835 GCA_041549425.1 Yoonia sp.
CAGGGGCCTGCGACATCGTCAGCGTAAAAGGCAAGATCATCGCCACCGCTACGGTGGACCCGATGCCGGGCAGGGCACCAAGAATGATCCCCAGCATGGTGCCCAATGTCAGAACAATAAGACCCTCTGCTGTGAGGATCAGATTTATCGCTTCGGGAAGTGACTGGATCATCGGAATACTTTCACAGCCACCAAAAGAAAGGGGACGTCGGAAGGGGCATTTTCAGTGCGTGGTTGAACAGTGCCACAAGGCCCCCTGCGGCCGCGACGGGCACCAGCACCACCTGCACCGGATTGCGCAGGCCAAGGGCCAGCAGGATGATACACCCCAAGCCAGCCGAGCTAATAAAATAGCCCAGCGGCATCAGGGCAAGGACGTAAACAACTATGGCCGCCCCGATGACCAGAACCGGCAAGATCTGGATCGGTTGGGACGTGCGGGCCGCGATAAGGTCAATCACGACGTTCAATGCGGCAAGTGCCAGCAGAACGAACAAAATGATCCTTGGAAAGAACATGGGGCTGAACGCGCCGCCAAGCTCGGCGAATTGCAAGCCAAAGGTCGACACAGCCAGACCGGCTGTCAAAAGGAGAATGATCACCGATATCACACGGCGTTCCGTGAACAATGCAGTCATTGCGGCATCCTTTGGTGAACCCACACCCGCGCTGTGTCAGGTGTGGGTCGCGCTCTGTGGCTTAAAGGCCCGCAGCTTCGATCAGTGCGGAATTCGCCTCGTATTGCGCGCGATAGAACGCGTCAAAGTCGGCGGCATTGCGGTAGTCCAGAACCGTGCTGGTCCGGGTCGCAAACTCCTGAAAACCGTCGGAATTGATTGCGGTTTCGCAAGCCGTGCTGAGCGTTTCGGTCACTGCCGGCTCAAGCCCTGCGGGCGCGAAAAGACCACCCCAGAGGTACAGTTCGTTCAGCGGTGCGGCAATGCCGACTTCGGCGGCTGTTGGCACATCGGGCATGCTGTCCAGGCGTTCGCTGTTGAAGACGACCAGCGGACGGAAATCGCCGCGTGTCATCAGCAGCTCTGTATCGCCGAAGAACTGGATTGTTCCGGCTGCCATGGCCTGCAGCGCAGGGCCGGAGCCTTGGAACGGCAGGTGCTTCATATCGTCGATAATGCCAAGGCCCGAGAATGCGGCAACAGTCGTCAGGTGCGTGATCGCGCCGGGACCAGATGAGCCATAGAGATACTTGCCAGGCTCGGCTTTGACAGCCGCTACAACGTCGTCAATGTTCTGGAACGGGCTATCGGCCTGAGTAAACAAAACGGTGGGCGACGCGGCAACAGAACAAATCGGCGTCCAGCTGTCGAGACCATATGGCACGTCCTTGATCTGTGGTTGAATAGTCGCAACAGTGACCGACCAATAGCCCATCTGATATCCATCGGGGCGCTGCCCTGACAGGGCTGCAGCACCGACAGTGCCTGAACCGCCCGCCATATTGGAAACGAAGACATCGCCATCCAATGCCTCGGCAAAATGCGGCGCGAAAGCACGCAGCAAAAGATCGGTGCCGCCGCCTGCGTTAAAAGGTGCCACAAGGTTGATGGGGCGTTCAGGGAAATCCTGAGCCAGTGATGTGCTTGCGCTAATTGCTACAGCGAAAGCCGCCATAGCGGTCCTGCCAAAATATTTCATGTCATTCCTCCCAAAGAATCTGCAATTGTTCTGTTATCGATAACGATGGTAACGTTGTCAAACACGTTGGTAACGTTGTCAACCGCTAGGTATTGGTACATGGTGGCACCAAATCAAAGGAACGCGCGGATATGGATCACGGGGGACGCAAGCCCACACTCAAAGACGTCGCCGCTCTTGGCGGGGTGAGCGTCATATCGGCCTCACGGGTGATGCGTGGTGCGCCAAACATCTCTCCCGCATTGCGCGCAAAGGTTGAAAAAGCCGCCGAAACGATCGGATACCAGCGCAACCGGATCGCGGGTTCCCTGCGTGGTCAGGCCACCGAATTGATTGCCGTCATTGTCCCCTCGATGAGCAATCACGTTTTCCCTCAAATCGTCGACGGGATCGATGATGCGCTGAAGGGGTCGCAACTACGGCTTGTGTTGGGGATGACCAAATATGAGGACACCAGCGAAGAGGCAATCTTGCGCGACATGCTGACGTGGAACCCGGCGGGTGTGATCCTTAGTGGTCTGGAGCATTCACGACAAACAGAAGAGATGCTGGCGCATTTCGCGGGGCCGATTGTCGAAGTCATGGATTGTGACGGTGACGTGATTGACAAGGCTGTCGGCGTGTCGATGGAAGAGGCGGGGCAGTTGATCGCCCGCCATCTTGTTGAACGGGGCTACAAGCGGATCGCCTATGTGGGCGCTTGGGGCGAGCGGCCCAAACGGTCACTCAAGCGCCGCCTGTCCTTTGAGGCAGAGTTGGCCCGTCTGGGGTGTCCGATCATCACCTCCGTTATTCTGGATGAAGCATCATCGCTGGAAAGCGGGGCAGAGGGCTTGCGGCAATTGCTTGCCCGCAATCTGGATCTGGATGCTGTATTTTTTGCAAATGATGACTTGGCGCTGGGGGCTTTGTTCTATTGTCAGGCCCAGAATATTTCCGTGCCGGGCCAGATCGCGCTTGCGGGCTACAACGGTCTGGAAATGTGCCAGTCGATTAGCCCGCGACTGACGACAATCTCGACCCCCCGCTATGAAATGGGGCGTCTGGCGGGTGATCTGGCGCGCAAGCAGATAGAGGGCGACACCGCACCCCGTCAACAATCAATTCGATTGGAGATGAAATTGATCGAGGGCGAAACGACGTGATTTTCCGGGGGCATCGGGGCTGGTGGAACCGTTTCCGGTTTACCCCGGAACGCGTTGGTTTTTGTGAATACGGCATTTAGCTGAGGCGCAAGTTGGTCGGCCTCAAGCCGGTTTTTCTGAAAGCGATGCAATTGCAGGTGCTTAACTTGGTCTGGTGGCGGAGACGAAGGGATTCGAACCCTCGAGACGGTTTCCCGCCTACTCCCTTAGCAGGGGAGCGCCTTCGACCACTCGGCCACGTCTCCGAGATCGCGTCTAGCAGGAACAAACTGCCGATCACAAGAGGAAACTTTTCTCATGCGGCCTTTGTTGCGCCCTCTGCGCGGCTTGTGGTTTCGCCAGCGCGACTTGATTGCAAAAAATGCCGATCTAAACTAGAACAAAAGAAGAACATTAACATGGATTCGGTATCGTGAATGGGCGCATTGCGTGTGCACAAAGCTTTGGCAGGGCAGGGGGAAAGCCCTGCGTCGCTGCCACATACCCTGTCAGAGGCGTTTCCCGACGCCCCGACAGATGCCAGTGCTGTGGCGTTTGCCCTGTCCCGTTTGCCCCGCACGGATGCGCCTATTTTGTGGGTGCAGGACCGTCTGTCCCGCAAGGAAGCAGGGCGTCCCATGCTGGCGGGTCTACCGGCCCGGCGTCCAATTATCATGGTCGATCTGTCGCGTGCTGTGGATGTGCTTTGGGCGATGGAGGATGGTTTGCGCTGCCGCTCTCTGGCGGCCGTGATTGGCGAGGTCTGGGGCGATCCCCCCGCATTGGATTTCACCGCCACCAAGCGTCTGGCGATGCGCGCCGAGGCCGCGGATGTGTCATGCTGGCTGATCCGCCGTGCCGCCAGCCCCGATCTGAGTGCCGCCCGCGACCGGTGGCGTATCGCCAGCCTGCCGTCAGCCCCGCACCCCCACGACGCGCAGGCACCGGGGGCTGCGCGCTGGTCGCTGGATCTGTTCCGGTCGCGCCGCCGCAAGCCCGCTCAATGGGTGGCGACCTATGACCGGGCGGCGGATCGTATCCATTTCGCTGCCCCA
>JBFEQR010000304.1:0-3832 GCA_041549425.1 Yoonia sp.
CGGTTGAGTTGCGCGTCCCTGACAGCACCTGCAATCGCACGCGCCGCCCCCTGTTTGGAGGGCATCACAATATCGGAGGCGTCCGAAGACATGGCAAAGCCGATCACTTCGCACAGAATATCGGCCCCGCGTGCCTTGGCGTGGGCGTAGTCCTCAAAGACATAGACCCCCGCCCCTTCGCCTTGGACCATGCCGTTACGGGTGGCCGAAAACGGGCGGCAGGCATCCCTGGACATCACACGCAACCCTTCCCACGCCTTGATCCCGCCAAAGCACAGCATCGCCTCTGATCCGCCGGTGACCATGACTTTGGCCATGCCACAACGCACCATGTTGAAAGCCTGCCCCATCGCGTGATTGGACGACGCACAAGCGGTTGCCACGGTAAAGGATGGACCGCGCAGGTTCCATTCCATTGACACATGGCTGGCAGCGGCATTGTTCATCAATTTGGGCACGATAAACGGATGCACACGGTTCTTGCCCGCCTCATAGACCGCGCGGTAGTTTTCGTCCTGCGTGGTCAATCCGCCCCCAGAGGTGCCAAGAATGACACCGGACCGATCGGCTAGTTCACCCGAGAATGTCAGCCCGGACTGGCCGACAGCCTCGCGCGCGGCCAGCAGTGTGAATTGCGTGAAGCGGTCATAAAGGGCGATTTGCTGGCGGTTGAAATGGGCTGTCTCGTCATAGGCTTTGACCTGCCCCCCGATCTGGATGGACAGACGGTCCACGTCTTTAATCTCGAGCGGTCCGATCCCGCAGCGGCCTTCGCGCATGGCGGCCAATGTGTCAGCGACGTTGCTGCCAAGCGGGTTGATGGTGCCCGCACCGGTGATGACAACACGGTTCATCTAATCCGCCGCCTGCTCTGCTTTCAGTCTTTCCACCGCTGCGACGATGGCCGCAACCGACGAGATATCGAAATCACCCGCCGAGGGGTCGTTGGCATTGAAAGGCACGGTGATATCAAGGGTTTCTTCGATGGCGAAAATGCTTTCGACCAGCCCCAGACTGTCGATCCCGATGTCGTCCAGCGTATTTTCCATCTTGATGTCGGACGGTTCCAGCATGGCCTGTTCGGCAATGATTGCGATGACTTGGTCTTTGATGCTCATCTTTTGGGTGACCCGTGTTGTTTGGCATGCATGTAGTGTGTCTTGGCGCCTTTGGGAACGGCTTTACGCTTTCTTTGCCAAATCACGCAATGTGCGTGGCAATCGGCGCAGGGCTTTGTAGCCTTCGATATGGGTCTGCATCTTTGTCGCCGGATAGCCCATCATGACGCGCCCTGCCGGAACATTGGACAGCACAACACTACCACCGCCCAGAACCACATCGTCCCCCACCGTCAGGTTATCCGCAACGCCCGCCTTGCCCCCCACGACGACACGGTCGCCGATCACGGTTGAACCGGCCACACCGGCCTGCGCGCACAGCAGGCAATGTGCGCCCACGATGACATTGTGCCCCACCTGCACAAGGCTGTCGATCTTGGTGCCCTGACCGATCCGTGTGGGACGGATGGTGCCTGCATCGACACAGGAATTCGCGCCGACCTCGACATCGTCACCGATAACCACCCCGCCCAAAGAGTGGATGCGGTGCCATGTGGGGTCTGCGGGCACCTGTATTTGCGCCTCGCCAAGGGTTTCGCGGGCACGTTCCACATTCGAAGGCTCTGCGGTGACAAAGGAAAACCCGTCGCCGCCAATGACCACATTGGGTTGCAGGATCACGCGCGCACCAAGGTGCACGCCACGTTGCAGCCGCACGCCCGCCTGTATCTGACAGCCCGCGTCGATGGTTACGCCCTCTGCAATGCTCACGTGATCGGCGATCCTTGTGCCCGCGCCAATGACGGCACCGGCACCGACAACACTGAACGCGCCGACATGCACACCCTCGCCAAGCGTGGCAGAGGGATCAATCACCGCATGCGGGCTGATCCCGTTGCCTGCCAAAGGCTGGTCCAGCATTTGCGTCAGGCCTGCCATCGCCAGCCGCGCGCGCGGCGCGATGATCGCCGCCTTCAGCCCCAAGGCCTGCCAATCCGCACCGGGCCAAACGACAGCCACCTGCGCCTGTCCCTGTGCAAGCGCCGCACCATAAGCAGGCGTCATCGCAAGCGCGAGGTCGGATGGCGTGGCTGTTGCGGGCTCTGACGCGCCATGCACCAACAGATCAACGGCGCCAAAGGCCTCTGCCCCAAGCGCCGCTGCAATCTCTTTGACGGTATGTGCCATCATGTCCCCACCCTGAATTGTGGGGACAGAATTACCCGCGAATGGCGCGAAGAACCACCCCTTCGCGTGCCAAGGCATTCCAGATCTGCCCGTCGCGCCCGTAGACGTCACGGCGGAACTGCATCCGGCCATCTGCTTGCGTAAGGGCTGTGCGGTAAACCAAATGCACTGGCACCGGATCGGCCAGATCGACGCGCCGCTCCTCACCGGAGCGCAGATGCATCTGAAACAGCTCTTGCGGGTTACCGGTCTGGCGTGACAGCAGCGCATAGGCGAAATCAAACGGGTCAGCCAGACGAATGCAGCCGTGGCTGTAGGCGCGCACTTCGCGGCCAAAAAGGCTTTTCGCGGGGGTGTCGTGCAAATAGATATTGTACCGGTTGGGGAACATGAACTTTACCAGACCCAGCGCATTGCCCTGATTTGGCGGTTCACGCATGGAAAACGGGAACGTCTGTTCGGTGAAACTCGCGAAATCGACGCTGGAACGGTCCACGACGCGCCCGCGGCTATCCGTCATCACCAGATTGCCAACGGCATTGGGGTTCTCTTGGAGCTGTGGCAAGAATTCTTTGGTGATGATCGAGCGCGGGACATACCAGCTGGGGTTGATCACCATAAATTCCATGACGTCCGAAAACTCTGGCGTGACCCGGTCACGGTCCCGTGCGCCGACGACAGACCGTGTCGAGAAGGTTTCGACGCCATTGTCGATGATCTTCGCGGTAAAATCGGCAAGATTGACCCAGACGTGGCGTTCGCCGCGCGGCCGATTGATCCAGCGCTCGCGCTCCATCGCGACGATGATGGATTGCAGGCGGCGTTCAGGCGATGTGTTGATTTCCGCCAAAGTCCCCGGTCCGGCGGTACCATCGGTGGCCAGACCATGTGCAAGCTGGAACTGCTGGACAGCGTTGAAGATGCTGTCGTCATAGGTTTGGGTATTGGTGCCCGACAAAAAGCCTTTCGCAATCAGTCTGTTACGCAGGGCGATCACGCCGGGACCTGTGTCGCCGCGTTCATACTTGCGCCCCGGCACGATCGGCCCCCAGCCACCATCGCCCAAAAGACGCTCCATCCGGATCTTCTCGCCCATCAGGCGCGTGTATTCGGGCGATTTGGGCGGCAATGCGCGCAAGAACGCAGCAGGATTCGACTGCACAAAAGCACGCAATGTGCTAAGCGGCGCGCGCAGCGGGACCTGACGCACAATCGCAGGGTCGATGCGCGAAGGGGTCAGAATACCGGTTTGAATGTCGCGGGCGTAGTCAAGAAACTGCCGGCTGATCGCAACCTCGAGCCGCCCCTGCTCTTGCGGCGAGTTGGCCGCGCGCAGGCGTGCCTCCAAGGTCGCGGCGTCGTAGCGATCTTGGGGAAGACCGTGATCGGCAGCGGCCTCGAACGCCGCCAAAAGCGCGTTGCGGCGGTTGCGGTCTTCGCGAGTGCTCCAGATGCCGTTGAATTCGCGTTCGCGGTAAAACGCCATCAGGTCACGGTCACCAGCAGCAGCCTGTGCGACGGCTTGCCGGAATTCGGTACTTTGGGCCTGCGCAACGGGCGCGAATACAAGGCACATCAAAGCAGCC
>JBFEQR010000305.1:0-3827 GCA_041549425.1 Yoonia sp.
ACTTGAAGATCAAGGCATCACAGGGCTGGGTTATGTGTATTACAACCGCTCTGAGGCCGAGTTGCACGACGCTGCGGTCGCCGCAGGCGAAGGTGTGACAGGCAAAGGCGGCACATTCCTTGTCACAACCGGCAAGCACACCGGACGATCACCGAAAGACAAATTCGTCGTGAAAACGCCCGACGTCGTGGACACCATCTGGTGGGAAAATAACCCGCCAATGGACGCGGACAAATTTGACGTACTTTACACAGATATGCTGGCCCATATGAAAGACGGCACCTACAACGTGCAGGACCTTTTCGGAGGTGCCGATCCCGCACACCGTCTGGATGTGCGCGTAATTACCGAACTGACATGGCACGGGCTTTTCATCCGCCATCTGTTGCGCCGCCCCGACGCGTCGGAACTGGAAACATTCGTCCCTGATTTCACAGTGATTAACTGCCCCAGCTTCAAGGCCGATCCCGCCAAGCACGGTTGCCGGTCCGAGACAGTCATCGCGATGAATTTCGAAAAGAAGCTGATCCTGATCGGCGGCACGGAATACGCGGGCGAGAACAAGAAATCGGTCTTTACCCTGCTGAACTACCTGCTGCCGGAAAAGGGCATCATGCCGATGCATTGCTCGGCCAACCACGCGCCAGGCAATCCGGTTGATACGGCTGTCTTCTTTGGCCTGTCAGGTACCGGCAAGACGACGCTTTCTGCTGATCCGACCCGCATCCTGATCGGCGACGACGAACATGGTTGGTCCGAACGGGGTACGTTCAACTTCGAAGGTGGCTGCTATGCCAAGACCATCGGTCTTGACCCCGAAGCAGAGCCCGAGATTTACGCCACCTGTTCCATGCCGCACACCGTGATCGAAAACATGGTCCACGATCCCGAAACGATGGAACTGGATTTCGAGGACGACAGCCTGACCGCGAACATGCGCTGTGCCTATCCGCTGAACTACATCTCGAACGCGTCCGAAACCGCCCTTGGCGGCCACCCCAAGAACATCATCATGCTGACATGCGATGCCTTTGGCGTGCTGCCTCCGATTGCGCGGCTGACACCGGCGCAGGCGATGTATCACTTCCTGTCCGGTTTCACCTCGAAAGTGGCCGGAACAGAGCAAGGCGTGACAGAACCGGAGCCCACATTCAGCACATGCTTTGGCGCACCCTTTATGCCGCGCCGACCAGAGGTTTACGGCAACCTGCTGCGCTCCAAGATCGCAAGCCATGGCGCAACCTGCTGGCTGGTGAACACTGGTTGGACCGGTGGCGCATACGGCACAGGATCGCGGATGCCGATCAAGGCGACGCGTGCGCTTTTGTCGGCGGCGCTTGACGGGACATTGATCGAAAGCACCTTCCGCAAGGACCCGCATTTCGGCTTCGAAGTGCCGGTTTCTGTCGAAGGCGTCGATGACAGCCTGCTGAATCCCCGCGACACATGGGCCGACAAGGCTGCGTATGATGCGCAGGCGGAAAAGCTTGTGGCGATGTTCAGTGACAACTTTGAAAAGTATGTCCCGTTCATTGACGACGACGTCAAAGCCGCAGCGATCGGTTGAAAACAGTAAGGTGGATCATGATCCACCTTACCCCTACCCCATCAAACCGCGCCGGATCAGGTTTGCACCGGCGATGACAAGCACAAGCAGGGTGACGCGGCGGAACCGCTCCTGATCGAACCGGTCACCCAGCCGAAACCCCAATAACATCCCCGCAAGTGCTGGCAGAACAAGACTGGCGGAAAACCACATAGTCGATCCGTTCAGGATACCCGACTTTAAATGCCCCGCCAAAAGCATCACAGACCCCAGACCATAGATCACACCCTGCACAGCCATCTGACGTTCGCGCGGGGTATTGAGCGCCAAAAGATAAAGCACGGTCGGCGGGCCCCATGTGCCTGAAAGACCACCCAGTATCCCCGACACTGTTCCCGCCACCCATTCGAACGGGCGGCGCCAGCGCGGCTTGATCACGGGTCGCCAGCCAACAAGCTGGACAAGGCAAAGCACGACAACCGGCACGCCAAGCACAATGTACATCATATCTGCCGGAATATGCCGCACGAACTGGGCCGAAACCAAAATCATGATGCAAACCAGCATGACATAACGCCAATGCGCCACCAAAGCGGCACGCGCGGGCCCAAGACCCGCCCGTGCGACCTGCAGGATATTCGTCGTCACAATCGGGATGACAAGTCCGGCAACCACCAGTTCTGGCGCAATGAAAATGCCCATGCCAGAGATCATGATCAGCGGCATCGCAAAGCCGATGGCACCTTTGACAAAGCCACCCAGCATCGTGACTGCGCAAGCAAACACGAACAAGGCAGGGGTCATCAGAACAGGAAATTCAGGCATGGCTCTTCTTACGATATTGCGTGCCGCTTGCCAGCGAAAAATCCGGTGCGACACTTTTGTGCGCAATGCGATCTCAGAACGAATATTTATTGCGCTGCAATTGCAAACACGATATTGCTGCGACTGCACATTGATAGGAGTCGCAAAATGCCTCATGATGGCCAGGATATGACGTTGAACCAAAACCCCCTACTGGCTGATCTGCTGGCGCTTACCGCAGCCGCGCTTCCTGCTGTTGATGATATTGTCGCCCGCGCCAAGGCCTCTGTGCGCGCGATTGTCGAAGACGGCGACCGTATTTCCGGCAAGCTGATCGAAGAAAACCAGACAGCCGCCCACGGGCTGGCATGGCTGGCCACCTATCAGCAATCCCTGCAACAGATGCAAAACTGGGCCGAACGCCTGCAAGCGGACGGCAAATTCGGCGAAGTGGAACAGTTGATCCACCAGATCGCCTTCGGCGAATACCTGTGGCAAATCTACGGCGGCATCCCGATGTCGCAGGGCGAGATCATGCGCCTGCAGGACATCGGCCTGACGCAGGACGACATGCGCGCGCTGATGCAGCCTGCGGTGATGACCCTGACCAGCGCGGGCAACACCCAAGCCGCCCGCATGCGCCTTGTGGAACTGATGCAAGAACAATCGGCCAATATCACCGTCGGCGCATCCGGCCTTGATGACGAACTTGAGATGATCCGCGAACAGTTCCGCCGCTTCAGCATCGAACGCATCGAACCGGACGCGCACGACTGGCACCTCAAGGACGAATTGATCCCGCTGGAAATCATCGACGAGATGGCGGAAATGGGCGTCTTTGGCCTGACCATCCCCGAAGAATACGGCGGTTTCGGCTTGTCCAAGGCATCCATGTGCGTGGTGTCCGAAGAACTCTCGCGCGGCTACATCGGCGTGGGGTCACTTGGCACGCGCTCTGAAATCGCGGCCGAACTGATCCTGTGCGGCGGCACCGAAGAGCAAAAGCAGAAATGGCTTCCCGGTCTGGCCTCTGCCGAAATCCTGCCGACGGCGGTGTTTACCGAACCGAACACCGGCTCCGACCTTGGCAGCCTGCGCACCCGCGCCGTCAAAAAGGGCGACGACTGGGAAGTAACCGGCAACAAAACGTGGATCACCCACGCCAGCCGCACCCATGTCATGACCATGCTGGCGCGCACCGATCCGGAAACGACCGATTACCGCGGCTTGTCGATGTTTCTGGCCGAAAAGACCCCTGGCACCGACGAAAACCCCTTTCCCACTCCCGGCATGACCGGCGGCGAGATCGAGGTGCTGGGCTATCGAGGTATGAAGGAATACGAACTGGCCTTCGACGGCTTCGCAATCAAGGGTGAAAACCTGCTGGGCGGCGAAACGGGCAAAGGCTTCAAGCAACTGATGCAAACCTTTGAGTCCGCACGCATCCAGACAGCCGCTCGCTCGGTTGGCGTCGCAC
>JBFEQR010000306.1:0-3826 GCA_041549425.1 Yoonia sp.
ATCTGCGGCATTCTTTGCGGCGCGCTGTGTGGCTTTATTTCGGGTTGTCTGGTGGCGATTGTCAGGCTGCCACCGTTTATTGTGACACTCGGGATGTGGCAAATCGTGCTGGCCGCGAACTTTCTATACTCTCGCAACGAAACAATCCGCAGTCAGGATATCGAAAGAGAAGCATCAATCCTGCAATTCTTTGGCGAACGGATCGAGATTGGCGGGGCGATTTTCACTTACGGTGTCGTCTTCATGATCCTGTTGGCGATCGTTCTGGCCTACGCGCTGCGGTCTACGGCTTGGGGCCGACACGTCTATGCCACCGGAGATGATCCCGAAGCTGCGGAACTGTCCGGTGTGAATGTGAAAGCCACGTTGATTTCGGTTTATGTTCTGGCTGGGGTGATCTGCGCCTTCGCAGGCTGGGCCTTGATCGGGCGGATCGGCTCTGTTTCGCCGACATCGGGCCAGTTGGCCAATATCGAAAGCATCACGGCGGTGGTGATCGGCGGCATCTCTCTTTTCGGTGGGCGCGGATCCATTCTTGGGGCTCTTTTCGGCGCGCTGATTGTCGGTGTGTTTACACTCGGGCTCAGACTGGCGGGGGCAGACCCGCAATGGACGAACTTGTTGATCGGCCTTCTGATTATTGCGGCCGTCGGCGTTGATCAATGGATCCGGAGGGCCTCGGCATGAGCGAACCTATTCTCAAAGCGCGTAATCTGGTGAAACGCTATGGGCGTGTTACCGCAATCGACCACTGCGACTTCGAGTTGATGCCAGGTGAAATCCTGGCAGTGATCGGGGACAATGGCGCGGGCAAGTCAAGCCTGATCAAGGCTGTATCCGGCGCGACGATCCCCGACGAGGGCGAGGTGTGGTTGGAAGGCAAAAAGGTTGCCTTCGGTTCCCCCAACGAAGCGCGCAGCGCCGGTATCGAAACCGTCTATCAGCAGTTGGCAATGAGCCCCGCTCTTTCTATCGCCGACAACATGTTCATGGGGCGCGAAATCCGCCGCGACGGTTTTGCCGGAAAATACTTGCGGATGCTCGACAAGCCGGAAATGCAAAGGATCGCCCGTGAAAAGCTGAACGAGTTGGGGTTGATGACGATTCAAAACATCAATCAGGCCGTCGAGACGCTTTCGGGTGGCCAGCGCCAAGGTGTCGCCGTGGCGCGGGCTGCTGCGTTCGGATCAAAAGTCATCATTCTTGATGAACCGACAGCCGCACTGGGGGTAAAGGAAAGCCGCAAGGTGCTGGAGCTTATTCAGGACGTGAAGTCGCGTGGCATTCCGATCATTCTGATCAGTCACAACATGCCCCATGTGTTCGAGCTGGCCGACCGTATTCACATCCACCGGCTTGGAAAGCGGCTTTGCGTGGTTAAGCCATCCGAAGTGTCAATGTCGGACGCTGTGGCCTTGATGACCGGCGCGATGGAACCGCCAGGCGTGGCTGCCTAGCTTGCGGGCGCGACAGAGAGCGGATCAACGATAAACGCGTTCATTCCGCGCACCCCAATCCGCGTAAAGATCAGCCATGATCGTTCGAAATTGCTGTTCTGTCGCAGCAATGGGCGTTCTTGTCTCCAAGGGGCCGCCGAAAATAGTGGCCTCGTCCCCTGCACGGACACCGTCAATTTCTGTGACATCAACGACGAGCGTATTCATAGAGATCTTGCCCAAAACAGGGGCAGGACGATTGCCAACCATGACAGCAGCGTCAGCGTATGCCTCTCGCCGGAACCCGTTGGCATAGCCGATCGACAGACAAGCGAGCCTTCGTGACGAACCCAACCGGCAGGACCGGTCGTATCCGACCGATGCACCCTTTGGGTATTCCCCGATGCTGACCACCCGCGCTTTCAGATCCATCGTGGTCTGAAAACCCAGCTCCGGTTTCAAAATCCCGTAGAGGATGGCACCGCAGCGGTACATATCGGTTTCAACAACTTCGTCGGAGATCAAGGTGAGTGAGCTGCCCGCGTGAACCAGAATATCGGACCTCTGCAATGTGCTGTTCGCCATGATCCAAGCGATCTGTTCCCGAAACAGGTCCGCGCTGGCGCGCAGGTTTTCGGGGGTATTGCAGGGGAAATGGGTGCAAATGCCAACGATATCGCGGCCCATCAAATTCAGGATAGACCGGCAGGCTGCTTGCCCTTCGCTTGTCGAAATCTCCAGCCCGTCGCGCGACATGCCCATGGCATTCAACGCCAAATGGGCGCGCACAGTGTGGCCTGCAGATTTCAGCGCGTGCAACTTTTCAGCCACCACGAGAGAGCCGACATGTTCTTCCACCTTTGCGCCCAGTGCATTGTCGATTTCGTCAGGTGTGGCGGCCCGCACGCGCATCAAGGTTCCGTCAAATCCTGCGTCGCGTACAGCGCGGGCTTCGGCATTCGAAGTGATGCCAATACAGGCGACACCCTGTGCCTGCATCAAAGGGACAACCCGTCCGATACCATGCCCGTATGCATCTGCCTTGAGCACCGCACAAAACTTGCGCCCTGCGGGGACAAGATCCAGAGCCAACGCCAGATTTCGGGAAATCCTGTCGGGGTGAATCTCACACCATGAACTGGGGTAGCTGCCTGTGGTCACGGTGCGCGCGCGCCCAAGATCTGTTCGACGATCCCGCAAAACTGGTCGATTACGACAGGAAGCAGGGCATCGGGAAAATCATAATCGGGGTTGTGCAATTGGGGCTGGGTTTCGCCCGCGCCGATGTAAAGCATGGCGGCCTTGGCCCCATCATCGCCAATCCGTCCGAAATCTTCGGACCAGCGCATCGGCAAGGCCATGTCGTAGACCACATACCCCAGTTTGACAGCGGCCTTGCGTGCAATGGCGGTTGCTTCCACATCATTTGTGACCGACCGGAACACATCATGCCAATGAACTTCCGTCCGCAACGCCCCTTTGCAGCGGTCCACCTCCTCCAGTGCGTCGGCGATCAGGGACTTCATCCGTGCGTTCGACATGGTCCGCAGGGTGACGCGCAATTCACCGTCTGCGGGTGCAATGCCAAAGGTCGGTTCGCCCAGATGTGCATGCGTCAGCGTCGACAGTGCAAAATCGTCGTCCCCGATCCGGCCACTCCCCAGCGCAGGCAAAGAGGTCATCAGCGCGGCCATCGCGCAGGCAGGCGACAGCCCGTCCTCGGGTGCGGCAGCATGAGAGCTTTTGCCTTCAAACAGGATTTGCATGCCCTGTGACGCGCAATTGCCAGGGCCGGAACGTAGACCGATTTCACCCAAAGGACGGCCTGGCACATTGTGATAGGCAAAGGCATAATCGGGGCGGATTTCAGGCCATCGTTCATCTGCGACAACGGCTTTTGCGCCTGCGCCGGTTTCCTCGGCTGGCTGGAACAACAAGATCACGCGGCCTGATGCAGGGCGCAGGCCAAGCTGCATTCCGACGCCCAGCATTGACACCATGTGGCCATCATGGCCGCAAAGATGTCCCTTGCCGTCAATCTGCGATTTGTACGGCAGGTCAGAGAGTTCGCGAATGGGCAGCGCGTCGAGTTCGCAGCGCAACAGTACGGTCGGGCCGGATGCAGCCCCTTTGAATTCCGCCGCGACGCCGTGGCCACCCAGATTGTGCCAGATACGGTCTGCCCCAAGGGCCGCCAGTTCGCTGCTGATCCGTCGGGCGGTTGCCCTCTCTTCGCCCGAAATCTCTGGATTGCGGTGCAGATCGTGGCGCAGCGCCGTGAGATACGCGAGTTGGTCATGGGCAAGCATGGTCATGGTCACTACCTCAAAATATCTCGAACAAGCCGGCCGCGCCTTGCCCGCCACCAACGCACATAGAGACAACGCCCC
>JBFEQR010000307.1:0-3817 GCA_041549425.1 Yoonia sp.
TAATCGGTGTGTCTCCCAATATTGATGTGCTGGAAGAGACTGTGGAAGCCTATCGCGAGGTGTTCTCGCAGCGCGTGGAAGAAAAATTCAACGCCAAGGTGCTGACACTCTGGCCGTTTGGACCACAGATCTTTTACTGCAAGGGTGACGTCAACGGCATTGCCGATATGGAGGGGCTGCGCGTCCGGTCCTATACCGCCACGATGTCAGCACTTGTCGAGAGCTTTGGCGCAACACCTGTGACACTCCAATTTGCAGAAGTGTACCCTGCCCTGCAACGCGGCGTCGCGGAATGTGCAATCACCTCTCCGACATCGGGCAATACCGGCAACTGGCCAGAAGTCACCGACAGTCTTTATATGTTGTCCGTGTCGTGGTCCGTCCAGACGCACCTCATGAACCTCGACACGTGGAACGCCATGTCGGCAGACGCCCAGGCAAAACTGATGGCGGCATATTCTGAGCTTGAAGACCAGTATTGGGAAATGGCGCGTGTAAATAACGGGAAAGCGGTCAAATGTTCGACGGGTCAGGACTGTGAAGAATACCTGCCCTTTAACATGACTGAAGTCACGCCAAGTGATGCCGATCTTGCCGTGCTGAATGCCTCGGTCGAAGATGTGATCCTGCCCACGTGGGCCGAATCCTGCAACGCCAACTTCCCAGAGTGTTCGCAAATCTGGAACGACACGATTGGTGCAGTGCGTGGGCTCAGCATCAAGTGATCTGCACTGATTTAACCACGGGCTATCCGCATAAGGCGGATAGCCCACAAGATAACGGGGAGGAACACATGCAATCTGATAAAATGCCATTTGCCATTATGAACACAGTGGTGACCGCCGTAGCGATCGCCTGTGGTTGGGCACTTCTCGCGCTCTGCGCTCTGACGGGATACGATATTATCGCACGCCGGATGCTGGGGTTCTCCGTACAGGGCGTCGATGAAATTGGTGGCTACGTCCTTGCAATCACCGCGTCTGTCGGGTTTGCCGCCGCGTTATTGAATCGAATGCACACTCGGATCGACCTTGTTCTTGGGATCATGCCGCCACGACTGTGCGCGGTGATGAATACATTTGCCGCCCTGTGTCTGGCCGGGTTTGCTGTATTTATGGCTCAAAAAGCGTTTGTAACGTTAAATGAGACACTCGAATTTGGCGCGCGTGCATCGACGCCGCTGCAGACACCTCTGTGGATTCCGCAAAGCCTTTGGATTTTTGGGATTGTACTTTTTGCCATCGTCTCCTGTGTGATGGCAGCGCACGCAGTGTGGCTGTTATTTCGCGGGCAAATCGACACGGTCAATAAACAATACGGCCCACCTTCAATTGACGACGAAACAGAAGCCAGTCTTGCCGTGACAAGTCCGCAGCTTAACCTAGAGGGACAGAAAAATGATTGATTTCGCAGGTGCCGCAATCGGCTTTGGCCTTATGCTGACCATGATGGCTTTGGGTTTGCATGTTGCCGTAGCGATCTTTCTGACCTCGGTTCTTGGGGCGGTATTCTATTTCGGTCCCGCCCTTTTGGATACTTTCGCAACCCAGCTTTGGGCGGTAATGAATAGCTTTATCCTGACCGCTATTCCCCTGTTTGTACTTCTGGGCGAATTGCTGATGCGCGCGGGTGTGACCCAACGGATGTATAGCGGCCTATCGACGTGGCTGGGCCGATTGCCCGGCGGATTGCTGCACACAAACATTGGTGCCAGCGGCTTGTTTGCGGCTGTTTCCGGTTCGTCCGTGGCAACGGCGGCCACCATTTCGACAGTTGCACTGCCAGAACTGCGCAAACGTGGATACAACGAACGTCTGGTGCTGGGATCAATTGCAGCGGGTGCAACGCTGGGCATTCTGATCCCGCCTTCGGTGAATCTGATTATCTACGGCGCGCTGACCGGCACATCCATCGGTCAGTTGTTTGCCGCCGGGATCGTGCCGGGTTTATTGCTGATAGGGTTGTTCATGTTGTCCATCGCGGTCATTTCCCTGCTCATTCCGGGAATGACCGGAAAATTGGACGAACCCGCAACCTTTGCTGAAAAGATGGCAAGCCTGCGCCACCTGATCCCTCCCTTGTCGATCTTCGTCGTTGTGATGGGCACGATCTACACTGGATGGGCCACCCCGACCGAGGCCGCAGCCGTGGGTGTTCTGATGGCGTTCGCGTTGGCCGCGATGAACAAGGCACTTAGCATTTCCATGCTGCACGACGCGTTCCTGAGCACGGTGCGCACAACGGCGATGATCCTGCTGATTATCATCGCGGCGTTCTATCTCAAGTTCATTATCGGTATCCTCGGCGTTCCACAGGCTATGACTAGCTTTGTTGCCGCGATGGCGCTGACACCGCTTGAGTTCATCTTTGTACTGGTGGTCTTCTACCTGATACTTGGTTGTTTTATTGAAACCCTGTCGATGATGGTGGGGACAATCCCCATCGTATTCCCGCTGGTGCTTCACATGGGGCTGGACCCAGTCTGGTTCGGCATCTTTCTGGTCCTGATGATGGAGCTTGCCCTGATCACACCACCGGTGGGGATGAACTTGTTTGTCGTCCAAGGTGTGCGGCGGACGGGGTCGGTCATTGATGTGTTCTATGGGATTATCCCGTTTGTCGGTGTGGTCCTGCTTGCGGTTGCTCTCATCGTCGCCTTCCCGAGCATTGTGACTTGGCTGCCCTACAGGATGTTCTGAAGTATGACTGCCACTACCCTTTGTGACTGGCCCGCGACCAAGCTGGCCCGTCACCTCAAACGCGGCTCAGTGTCCTCCGAAGCCGCGGTCACAGCCTGTCTGTCCCGGATTGATGCGCTCGATGGGACGTTACGGGCCTTTGTCACCGTGGATGCCAAAGGCGCTTTGGACGCCGCACGCGCAGCCGATGCGCGACAGGCGGAAGGGGGCGAGTTGCCCCCGCTGCACGGTCTTCCCGTTGCCGTCAAAGACGTGACAGCAACCAAAGGGCTGCGTACAACCCAAGGCTCAAAACTGCATGCGAACACAGTTCCGGACCATGACGCAGAGTCTGTTGCACGGTTGCGCCGCGCGGGCGCAATCATACTGGGCAAAACCAACACACCGGAATTTGCGTTTGGCGCGGTCTGCACCAATGCACTATGCGGGCCGACGTCAAACCCGTGGGATACGGATTTGAGCTCTGGTGGATCAAGTGGCGGATCCGCTGTAGCCGTCGCCACGGGTATGGTCCCGCTGGCACAGGGCACGGATTTCGGCGGCTCGGTGCGCACGCCCGCATCTTTCTGCGGCATCGTCGGCTTGCGCCCCACCCCCGGTACGATTGCGGAGCCCGAACGCGCCCTGGGCGAGGCTCGACTGGCAACGCAAGGCGTGTTGGCCCGATCGGTTGACGACGCACTACTGATGCTGCGCGCAATCGCTGGCGCGCATCCGCTCGACCCGGTGTCGCGCAACATACCTTGCCCTCCCGAGCCGGATTTCGACACCCCGATACGCCTTGCTGCGACAGATTCCCTTGGTGGTGCATTCAATATCGATCCATGGGTAGGCAAGCGATTCAACGCTGCGTGTGACATTATTAGTGATACGATCGGGCCCGTCACCAAAGCGTCCCCGGACATGACCGGCGGTGTCGAGGCGTTCCGTACTTTGCGCGCAGCAGAATCGTGGTTCAAATTTGGCGAGATGGTTGAAAAGCACGAGGACTCTCTGACGCCCTCTTATGTCTGGAACGTGCGCCAGGGCCGTAATCTTGGCGCCCAAGACCTTCTTGCCGCTGAAGCCGCCCGCACGCGCGTCCTGCGCAATGCAATCCAGTTCTTTGACAAATATGA
>JBFEQR010000308.1:0-3791 GCA_041549425.1 Yoonia sp.
ACAGGTCGAACCCGTGTTCTGCAATATCCGCAATGACGACAGCGTGGCACTGGTCACTGACGGGGCTGATGCTGTTGTGAACTGTGTCGGCGTACTTGACGAGACTGGCAAGAACACCTTTTCGGCCGTGCAGGCAGAGGGCGCAGCCCGTATCGCGCGTATTGCCGCGGCACATGGTGTCGCGCGGATGGTCCATATCTCGGCCATTGGTGCCGATGCCGATGCCGACAGCATCTATGCCCAAACCAAAGCCCAAGGTGAGACTGGTGTGCTGGAGCATATGCCGGATGCCGTGATCCTGCGTCCTTCCATCATCTTCGGTGCCGAGGATGAATTCTTTAACCGCTTTGCGGGCATGTCGCGCTTTGGGCCGGTCTTGCCAGTCATTGGTGCCGATACGAAATTCCAGCCTGTTTATGTGGATGACGTTGCCGCTGTGGCCGCTAATGCCGTGCTTGGGCAGGTGCCTGCCGGTGTTTACGAGCTGGGCGGCCCAGATGTGCACAGCTTCCGCGAATTGATGCAGTTGATGCTGGGCGTGATCCGTCGTCGCCGCCTGATTGTGAATATTCCCTTCTGGGCAGCGCGGTCCATGGCGTCGGTCTTTGCGATCGTGCGCGCGCTGTCGCTGGGGCTGGTCAAGGGGCCCGTCACCAAGGATCAGGTCATCAATCTGGGCGTCGACAATGTAGTATCGGACGACGCCAAAGGCTTTGACGCGCTGGGTATGCGGCCAACCGCGATGGAGGCTGTTCTGCCCGATTATCTGTGGCGTTTCCGGCCATCGGGCCAGTACGATGCGATCAAGGAATCGGCCAAGAACCTCAAGACCTGAAGTCCCGTTCGAAAGAATAGGAGCAAGGCCATTAAACCCCTACTTTGCGTTCTCGCGATTTGCGCTCTGTCCGCCTGCATGGGCGGTGGTGCTACGATGAACACGTCGACCATGAACGCGCCGGTCCCCGCGGTCCCTCAGTTGCCCGCCGACAGTTCGTTTGCGACGATGTTGAACGGGGTGCGCGCGGATAATGGCGCGGCACCTCTGAGCTATGATGCGCGCCTTGGCCGTGCGGCGCAGGCCCATGCCAATGATATGCTCGCCATGGGGCGCATGACACACAGGGGCAGCGATGGATCGGACGCGGGGCAGCGTATCCGGCGCGAAGGCTATGATGCGCGCACATGGGGCGAGAATGTCGCGCGGGGCTATCAGACCGAAGCGGTGGTGTTGAATGGCTGGGTCAATTCCCCCGATCATCAGGCCAACAACATCAACCCCGATTTCGAGGACTTTGCCCTGGCCAAGGCCGGTTCGGGCAGCAACCTTTATTGGGTGCTTGTCTTTGCGGCTGAACGCTAGCGCGCAGATGTGTCAGGTGTAAGCGATCCAAAGCAGGACTGTGCCCAACCCGATCCGGTAGATCACGTAAGGCGTGTAGCTGACCGATTTCAGCAGGCGCATCATCAGCGTCAGGGCGCAAAGTGCGGCGACGAACGACATGACAATCACGACGCCGATGTCGCGCAAGGCGCTGGCGTCCGCTGTGCCGATCACATCAAGCCCCAGTAGGGCAGCAGAGGCGATGATCGTCGGGATCGACATCAGCATCGACAGGCGTGCCGCATCCGTGCGGGTATAGCCCAACACCCGCCCCGCCGTGATCGTGATCCCCGACCGCGAGGTCCCGGGGATCAGCGCAAGCGCTTGCCACAGGCCCATCGTCACGGCGTGTCTGAGGGTCCAGCCCTCGGCTTTGCGTTCCGCCGGTCCTGTCTGGTCGGCCCAGTAAAGCACGATGCCAAAGCCGATCATCGCCCAGCCGATCACGGCGATGCCGCGCATCGCCTCCGACAGGCCGGTGACCTTCAGGATCAGACCGAGGATGATCACAGGCACCGTCGCGATCACAAGGCAAAGGGCAAGGAACGCGCCCTTGGTGTCGATCTTGCCGCGCAGCAGGCGCAGCGTGCCGCCCAGTGCCAGCCGCACGTCAGTCCAGAAATACAGAATGACCGCCGAAAGCGTGCCAAGATGTGCGGCCACGTCGATCACTTGCCCTTGATCGGCAAGACCCGACAGCGAAGGAAGCAGGATCAGATGACCGGACGAAGAGACCGGCAGGAATTCGGTCAGACCTTGGATCACGGCGATCAGGAGAAGATTAAAAGTGGTCATACAGGCGATCTTTGATTCGTTACTTGCAAACTAAACATCTGTGAAAGCGGGGGAAGAGAGGATATAGGTATCAATCCGGACCTAAAAATGCAGAATTTCAGGGCAGCATCTTGCCTGTCACCGAAAATTTCTACTATATAGGTCAGCAGTGCTGCCTTTTCATTCCAAATGCTCTGTTCTAAAAGGCGGTTCGCTCTGATTTTCCGGGAGGATGGCGCATGGCTGGCCAGAAGATGTTGAAATTTACCAAAGTCGAACGCGAGATGCCCGAAAAGCGTCCGCCGAACCTACGCAAAGAAGACTTTGGCGAGATTTACGCAGAGTACGCCCGCGATAAAGCCGCCGAGCAAGCCAGCCGGTGCAGCCAGTGTGGTGTGCCTTATTGTCAGACCCATTGCCCGTTGCATAACAATATCCCCGACTGGCTGCGCCTGACCGCCGAAGGGCGTCTGGAAGAGGCCTATGAGATCAGTCAGGCGACCAATACCTTCCCCGAAATCTGTGGCCGTATCTGCCCGCAGGACCGACTGTGCGAAGGTAACTGCGTCATCGAACAGTCCGGCCATGGCACTGTGACCATCGGCTCGGTCGAGAAATACATCACCGACACCGCATTCGAGGAAGGCTGGGTCAAGCCAATCCGCCCCCATGCCGAACGTGGCGAAAGTGTTGGTATCATCGGCGCGGGCCCCGGCGGTCTGGCTGCTGCCGATATGCTGCGCCGTCAGGGTGTGCAGGTCACCGTTTATGACCGCTATGATCGCGGGGGCGGTCTGCTGACCTATGGTATCCCCGGCTTCAAGCTGGAAAAAGACATCGTCATGCAGCGCATGGCGCAACTGGAAGATGGCGGCGTGCAGTTTGTTCTGAATTGCAACGTCGGTGACGATCTGTCCTTTGATGCCATCCGTGGCAAACATGACGCTGTGCTGATCGCAACGGGCGTTTACAAGACCCGCGACCTGCCCGACGCGGGTGCCGACGGGATTGTGGATGCCATTGATTATCTGACCGCGAGCAACCGTAAAAGCTTTGGCGATGACGTGCCGGAATTCGACAGCGGTGAGTTGAATGCCGAAGGCAAGCGCATCGTCGTGATTGGCGGCGGTGATACCGCTATGGATTGCGTGCGCACGGCCACGCGGCAGGGTGCGGAAAGCGTCAAATGCCTTTACCGCCGTGACCGCGCCAACATGCCCGGATCGCAGCGCGAGGTGCAGAATGCCGAGGAAGAAGGCGTCGAATTCGTATGGTTGTCGGCCCCTGACGGGTTTCAGGGTGATCCGGTCACCGGCGTGAAGGTCCAGAAAATGCGTCTGGGCGCGCCTGATGCGACAGGCCGTCAGGCACCCGAGGTGATCGAAGGTGCGGACTATATCGAAGAGGCTGATCTGGTCATCAAGGCGCTGGGCTTCGAGCCAGAGGACCTGCCCAAGCTTTGGGGCGTTGACGGGCTTGAAGTGACCCGTTGGGGCACCATCAAGGCCGATTTCGGCACCGGTGCCACCAGCCTTGACGGTGTGTTTGCCGCCGGTGATATCGTGCGCGGCGCATCGCTTGTTGTGTGGGCTATTCGTGACGGGCGTGACTGCGCCGAGGCAATCCTTGATTATCT
>JBFEQR010000309.1:0-3768 GCA_041549425.1 Yoonia sp.
CTGCTGGCGTTCAAACGGGCCGGTTGCGATGGTATTCTGACCTATTTCGCGCCAGCGGCGGCAAAGCTTTTGCGATAAGACCTGTCAATCACCTTAAGCGTGACAGCCCATCCTGTTTTGCCTATACTGACGACCATAAGGGCGAAAACGCCCACACACAGGCAAATAGGCGGACATTATCATGAGCAAACTCTCTAGGCGCAACTTTGCGATTGGTGCAGTCGCGGCAAGCGGTTTGGCGGCATGCGGCAACGGGATCGGCAGCGCGGGCGCGGCCACAATCGACGCGCGTGTCGATGCGACGCTGAACCAGATGTATCAAAACTATCCCGGCACACAGAATTTGGCGGCGCAGGCCTCTGGCATTCTGGTGATGCCGCTGGTCACCGAAGTGGGCCTCGGGCTTGGCGGGTCTTACGGGCGCGGCGCGCTGCGCGTCGGGCCATCGACGGTGGATTACTATTCCGCCGCATCTGGCAGCGCGGGCCTGCAAGTGGGCGCGCAGCAATACAGCCATGTGCTGTTTTTCATGACGCCAGAGGCGCTTTCGGAATTCCGCCGTTCTCAGGGGTGGGCGGCTGGCGCTGATGTGGAATACGCCTTCAGCGATCAAAGCGATATGTTGCGGGCCGAAACCACGACATCCCTGTCGCCTGTCATCGCAGTTGTCTTTGGCCAGACAGGGTTGCGTCTGGGGGCCACGCTTGAAGGCACAAAATACACGCGGATCATCCCCTAGGGACCAATCGCGGGCCTGCGCGTCAGGCCCGCAATCTTGCCCCGTCCGGATCAAATGGCGGCTCTGACAGCACGACGCCGCGGTGCGGCTTGCCAAGGATCATCACATCCACCGCAGTTCCTGCGGGCACCCCTTTAAGATACCCCAAAGCCAGCGATTTTTCGACCGTATAGCCATATGTGCCAGAGGTGACACGGCCAACAGGCGTCCCGTCAGGCAAAAAGATCGGCTCGCCCCCTGTGGCGTCAGCATCGGTGACCTCTTGCACTTCGATCAGTGACAAAACCTCGCGCACGGGATTATCCTTGATGCGCAGGTAACTGTCTTTGTTCAGGAAATCCTTTTCGAGCTTGATCAGCCGGTCCAGACCGACCTCTTGCGGCCAGTACTCGGGCGAGTATTCACGGCTCCAGCTGCCATAGCCTTTTTCGATGCGCAGTGACATCAGTGCGCGTGATCCGACAGGGCCTGCGTCCACGGCTTTGCCCGCTTCCAGCAATGCTTCGTACAGGCGCAGTTGATCAGCCTGATCGCAGTGCAATTCCCAGCCCAGATCACCGGTGAACGACACGCGCAGCGCGATGACATCCACCCCCGCGACTGTGATGCGCTGCGAGCGCATAAAGGGGAAACTTTCGGTGCTCAAATCCGCATTCGTCAGGCGCGCCAGCAAAGCGCGCGATTGCGGGCCTGCGACGTTGAAGCCGCACATGGTATCGGTGCGGCTTTCAAACGTGGTCCCTTGCGGCAGTGGCACCTCTTTCCAGAACCGCTGGTGATAGCGTTCTGCCGCTCCGCCACCGATGATCATGAATTCGTCTTCGGCCAGTCGTGTGACCGTGAAATCCCCCGCGATCCCGCCATTGACCCCGACCAGAGGCGTCAGGCAGGACCGTCCGATGGCTTTGGGCATGTTGTTGGCAAAGACCGCGTTCAGCCACGCTGCCGCATCAGGGCCGGTGACGAAGTATTTGGCAAAGTTGGAGATATCGATGATGCCTGCTGTATCGCGCAGCATCCGCGCCTCTGCGCCGACGGGCGCAAACCAGTTCTGGCGGGTGAAACCGTCGGTGTCTTTCGTGCCGGGTGTGTCGGCGAACCATAGGGGATGTTCCCAGCCGTAGTTCAAACCGAAAACCGCGCCCATTTCTTTTTGCATCTCGTAAACAGGGCGCGTGCGCACAGGGCGGCCTGCCGCGCGTTCCTCGTTGGGGAAGTGGATCGCAAAGCGTTTGGCGTATTGGTCGCCCACCCGCGCCTTTGTGAACTTTGCGTCGGCCCATGGCCCGAAACGGGCGACATCCCACGCGAACATGTCATAGTCACTTTCGCCGTTGATGATCCATTGCGCCGCCATCAGGCCCATGCCCCCCGATTGGCTAAAGCCCGGAATGATCCCGTTGCAGCAGAAATAATTGCGCAGATCGGGGTGCGGGCCGTAAAGCACGTTGCTGTCGGGTGACCAGATCATCGGGCCGTTGATGACCCGCTTGATCCCCGCCTCGCCCACGGCTGGCACACGGTCGATCGCGCGCATCATGTTGTCTTCGATCCGCTCAAGATCATCGGCGAACAACTCATGCCCGAAACCCTGCGGCGTGCCGTCCTCGGCCCAGAACCGCACGTCTTTTTCATAGGCACCAACCAGCAATCCCTGCCCTTCCTGACGCAGGTAATATTCGCCATCGCGGTCGGCCACGGACGGCAGGCGGCGGTCCATTGCGGCGATCTGGGGGATGGTTTCGGTGACGAAATACTGATGTTCGGTCGGCAAAAGCGGCAGGGTGATGCCTGCAAGCTTGGCCACCTCGCGCCCCCAGAGGCCGGCGGCATTGATCACCCATTCCGTGCGGATGTTGCCCTTGGGGGTTTCCACGATCCATGTGCCATCGGGCTGCGGGATCGTGGCCGTAACAGGCGTAAAGCGATGGATTTCCGCCCCCTTCTGGCGCGCGCCGATCGCATAGGCGTTGGTGACCCCAGAGGGATCGACGTTGCCGCCATCGGGTTCGTACATGATGCAGCGGATACCGTCGTAATTGACCAGCGGGTGCAGACGCTCGGCCTCGGCACGGTCCACTTCGTAGAAGTTCATGCCGTAAAACTTGGCCTTGGCAGCCTGCAGGCGCAGCTGATGTTCGCGCGCTTCGGTCTGCGCCAGATACAGCGATCCGGGCTGGAAAACGCCGCAGGACTGGCCTGTTTCTTCTTCCAGCGCATTGTAAAGGTTCATCGTGTAATGCTGGATTCGGCTGATGTTGGTGCTGTCGTGCAGCCCGTGGATATTGGCGGCGGCGTGCCACGTCGATCCCGATGTCAGTTCGTCCCGCTCCAGCAGGACAACGTCGGTCCAGCCCAGTTTGGCAAGGTGATACAGGATCGAACACCCGATGACACCGCCGCCAATAACAACCGCCTGAGCATGTGTGCGCATCATGGAACCTTTCGTTTGATGACGTCTTCACCCTCTGCAAGGGTATGTTGAAAGGATAGCATCTAGACGACATCCTATGTCGCATTCGGAACCGCGACGGGAATTTCGCCCGCCATAGTACAACAAACAAGTACGGAGCCTGCCCCATGAAAACCACCACCCAAGCCGTTATTATCGGAGGCGGCGTTGTCGGCTGTTCTGTGCTTTATCACCTGACAAAACTCGGGTGGTCAGATGTGATGCTGCTGGAACGGTCAGAACTGACATCAGGGTCCACATGGCACGCCGCGGGCGGTTTTCATACGCTCAACGGCGATACAAATATGGCGGCCCTGCAGGGCTATACGATCAAACTTTACCGCGAACTGGAGGCCCTGACAGGCATGTCGTGCGGGTTGCACCATGTGGGTGGCGTGACCTTGGCGGACAATCAGGACCGCTTTGATATGCTGGTCGCGGAACGGGCCAAGCACCGGTATATGGGGCTGGAAACCGAAATCGTCGGACCTGCGGAAATCGCCAAGATCGCGCCGATCACAAATCTTGATGGCATCGTGGGCGGGCTTTATGATCCGCTAGACGGGCATCTGGACCC
>JBFEQR010000310.1:0-3764 GCA_041549425.1 Yoonia sp.
GTCAGCATTTCATCAAAACGGTCAAAGTCGTCGTTTTCGCAATTGTTGTGGAACATCAAGCCGCTAATTTGGCCTGCCACGCCTGCAATCGCTGCGGGGTCATGTTCGCCCAACCGGCTGAAAGGGCGCGCGGGATCAGCCAGATCGAATTCCGACGTCGAGACACCGGGGTTGACCCGCAAACCGCGCACATGACCTTCTGACGCCTTTGCGAATTTTTGCAGCTGCCCGATCGAATTGAAAATGATCTTGTCCGAACAGGCCAGCACCTCGCCAATTTCGTGATCGGCATAGGCGACCGAATAGGCGTGCGTTTCGCCTGCGAATTTTTCATGCCCCAAGCGGACTTCGTACAAGGAAGACGAGGTCGTGCCGTCCATATATTCGGCCATCAGATCAAAGACCGACCATGTCGCAAAGCATTTGAGCGCCAGCAAGGACTTGGCGCCCGAGGCATTGCGCAGCCACGCGATTTTCTCGAGGTTGGGAAGAAGGCGGGATTTGTCGATCAGGTAGTACGGTGTTTGCAAGGCAAAATCCCTCAGTGCTGCGTTGTCAGAGCTATATAGCGCAACAATGCGCAGGGTCGATATGACAGGTGGCGTTCAACGCGGCTCTCTAGCTTGCCGCAGACAGTTTCGAAAGAGGCTTTCGGTCTGCCAGCGCAGTACAAAGCGCGCATCGAGCAACGCTTTTCAAGCAGCCCAAAGCCTGAACGATCTCCGGCACACCGGTTTTTCGCCTAAACCGGACGCACCCTGCGGCGCACGCTTGGCGGGGTGATGTGGCGGGGACGACGCGGTTTCACCGTGGGTGTCGCAATCCCCTGGGCCGGATGGGTCCGGTTTTTCGAAACCGCCTTGGGGTCTTTGCCGACGACCTCGGCAATCAGATCATGAATGTTGAAGGCGCTTTCGTTCGCGGCACGACTTAGCGCTTTTTTCATCGCCCGGTTTTCCAGCGCTGCGGAAAGCTGGCCGATCAAAGTCCGCCGCATGACCGGATCGTAGACGCCGGTCTGTTTCTCGCACGGCTTTTCTCGGGCCGCTTTCATGCCAAAACCGGCCTCTTCGAGAAACAGGCGCACAATCGGCGGAGCCGTCGTGAGCGCATCAACTGTTTTCTGGTCCCGAAACAAAGCGACAATTTTATTCAAACGCGCGTGTCCTTGCGTTGGGGCACCACTCGCGGAAACAATCTCGGAGGCGACCTCCGGATTGTCGATATAATACATTTCAAAATCGTAACGCAGCACTGAAAACACCAATAAAAACTCAGAATACACCGTATTTGTTAGCAGATGGTACTTCAAAGCGCAAAAGGTATATGCGCGCCGTAGGCCCGCCTCCATACCGATCTGTCGGATTTTTCTAGACAGACATGTCCATGATCCGGCAAGTTTCAAAACGATGCGGCAACGATCCACAAAGGCGGTCACCCCGTCCCGTGCAAGACAAGGAATTGGCGATGAAATCTCACTATCAGGCTGTGGTTATCGGCGGCGGCGTTGTCGGCGCGTCGGTTCTTTATCATCTTGCAAAATTCGGCTGGAAGGACGTCTGCCTGATCGAACGCTCAGTTCTGACCGCCGGTTCAAGCTGGCATGCGGCGGGCGGCATTCATGCGCTGAACGCTGATCCCAACATTGCAGCCTTGCAGGCCTATACGATCGACCTGCTTTCCGAGATCGAAAAGGAATCAGGGCAGAACATCGGGCTACATATGACCGGCGGCATCACACTTGCAGGCACCCCGGACCGCTGGGAATGGCTGCAATCGGCCTATCGCACGTTCCAGTCTATCGGCATCGAAGATTGCCGCCTGATCACACCGCAAGAGGCCAAAGAGCTTTGCCCGATCATGTCCACAGACGGCATTTTGGGCGGCATGTGGGCGGACCGCGAAGGATACATCGACACGACAGGCACCGTGCACGCCTATGCCGGTGCTGCCAAGAAATATGGCGCGGAAGTGATCGAACACAACCGTGTGCTGGAACTGAACCAGACAGCAAGCGGATGGGAGGTCGTGACCGAAAAGGGCACAATCCACACCGAACATGTGGTCAACGCCGCAGGGCTGTGGGCCAAACAGGTGGGGCGGATGGCAGGCGTCGAACTGCCGGTCAGCCCGCTGAACCACCATTATCTGATTTCGGACACGATCCCCGAACTGGAAGAACTGGACTTCGAAGTGCCAATGACCGTGGACCTTGAGGGGTTCACCTACATGCGCCAAGACCAGAAAGGCATCCTGCTGGGCATTTACGAGGTCGACCACCAGCATTGGAACATGGACGGCGCGCCGTGGGACTACGGGTTCGAGCTGCAGCAAGAGGACCCCGACCGGATCGAAAAGGAACTGATCCTTGGCTTTGAACGCTATCCTGCCCTGCAAGAGGTCGGCGTCAAAACATGGGTCAACGGCGCTTTCACATTCTCGCCGGACGGCAACCCGCTTGTCGGTCCAGTACGAGGCAAACCCGGATACTGGTGCGCCTGCGCGGTGATGGCCGGTTTCCTGCAGGGCGGCGGCGTCGGCAAATCACTGGCGGAATGGATGATCCACGGAGAGCCGGAGGCCGACGTTTTCGGCATGGACGTCGCCCGCTATGGTGATTTTGCGGAAAACAAACAGTTTATCAAGGAAACCACCGGCCAGTTCTACACCCGCCGTTTCGTGATGACCTATCCCAATGAACAACTGCCTGCGGGGCGTCCGATCAAAATGGCCCCTGCCTATGCGGACATGACGGCGGCAGGGTGCCGGTGGGGGGCAAGCTGGGGGCTTGAGGTGCCGCTATATTTCGCGCCTTCACCGGATTTTGTGGAAAAGCCCTCGCTCAAACGGTCCAACGCGCATGAGATCGTTGCGGCGGAATGCAGGAATGTGCGCGAAAACGTAGGTCTTTTGGACATTACAGGATTTTCACGTTTCGCGGTCAGTGGCGCGGGCGCTGCGGCATGGCTCGATCACATTATGGCGTCGGAATTGCCCAAAGCGGGCCGGGCAAAACTGGCCCCGATGCTGTCGGAAGACGGCAGGATGAAGGGCGATCTGACCGTATTCAACTGGGGCGACGGAACCTATTGGATCATGGGGTCGTATTACTTGCGCGAATGGCACATGCGCTGGTTTGACGACCATATGGGCGAGGATGTGCAGGTCACGGATATCTCTGATGCGACGGTCGGGTTTTCGCTGTCAGGCCCAAACAGCCGCAAGGTGCTGGAGAAGCTGACCGATCAGGATATCGGCGCCCTGCCCTTTATGGGCTGTGGCCAATTCGATCTGGGGCTGCACCGTGTCAAAATCGGACGCCTATCGGTCACGGGTGAACTAGGCTACGAAATCCATTGCCCTGCCGTGCAACACATCGCGCTGCGGCGGCTGTTGCTCGGTGCGGGCGCTGATCTTGGTATGGGAGAATTCGGCTTCAACGCGCTGCTTTCGTTGCGGCTGGAGAAAAGCTTTGGCATCTGGAACGCCGAATTCACCCAAGCCTATACCGCCGCCCAAACCGGCATGGATCGCTGGATCGCGTGGGACAAGGGCGATTTCATCGGGCGGGACGCGGCCATCAAGGAACGCGACGGAAACGGGCCTGCCCAACGGCTTGTCACCTTGCAGATCGCCGCCGATGACGCGGATGCCAGCGGGTATGAGCCGATCTGGAAAGACGGCAAGCGCGTTGGTTTTGTGACCTCTGGCGGCTACGGGCA
Source organism: Yoonia sp. (assembly GCA_041549425.1). GTDB lineage: Bacteria > Pseudomonadota > Alphaproteobacteria > Rhodobacterales > Rhodobacteraceae > Yoonia. Next base: position 3,723 of record JBFEQR010000310.1, read on the forward strand.
CACGACCGGCATGTCGCTTGCCATGGCGATGGTCGACAGTGA
>JBFEQR010000311.1:0-3758 GCA_041549425.1 Yoonia sp.
CGCCTGCGGCTGGTATTGGCGCACGGCAGCCATGATCGCCCGCACCTCATCGCCCAATTGCAATTTGAAACCGCGCTCATTGCGCCAGACGGGGAGTGCGGTCTTATCCGTCGGGCGCGACAGTGCGCGACGCAGGCCGCGTTTGCGCGTCTGCAAACTGTCTGGGCGGAACGGCTGGGCGCGGTGCAGGTCAAGACCCCTGATCCGGCCTTTGATCTGATGGTAAATCGGTGGCTTGTCTACCAGAACCTGTCGTGCCGCATTCTGGCGCGCGCAGGGTTTTATCAGGCGGGCGGGGCTTACGGGTTCCGTGACCAATTGCAGGATGTTCTGGCCTTGTTGCTGACGGACCCTCCTACCGCACGCCAACACATCCTTCGTGCGGCGCGCTTTCAATTTGAACAAGGCGACGTCCTGCATTGGTGGCACCCGCCATCGGGGCGCGGTGTGCGCACGCGGTGCTCGGATGATTATATCTGGCTGGCATATGTCACGGGCCGCTATCTGGAAGCCACCGGTGATATGGCAATCCTCGATGTCGAAACCCCGTTCCTGCGCGCCCCTGAACTGACCCCCGAAGAACATGACCGCTACGCCCTGTTCGAAACCGGCAAGGTCGGCACGCTGCTTGATCATTGCATGCGCATTTTTGACAGGATGATGCCGACAGGGGCGCATGATTTGCCGCTGATGGGCGGTGGTGACTGGAATGACGGGATGGACCGTATCGGCGACAAGGGGAGGGGCGAAAGCATCTGGCTTGGATGGTTCGAAATCGCGACAATCGAGATTTTTGCACCAGTGCTGCGGCGGCGCGGGCAGGGCGACGCTGCCGACCGTTTGCAGGCGCACGCTGATGATCTGAGCGACGCTCTGAAGCAGCACGGATGGGAGGGCGGCTGGTACTTGCGCGCCTTTGATGATGACGGGATCGCGTGGGGGTCGTCAGAAAACGATGAATGCCGGATTGATCTGATTGCACAGGCATGGTCGGTCCTGTCTGGACGGCCTGTTGATGATCGCGCGCATGCGGCTATGACTGCGGCAGGTCAGACGCTTGTTGACCCAGAGGCGCGATTGATCAGACTGCTGACCCCACCCTTCGACAAGACAGAGCGTGATCCGGGCTATATACGCGCCTATCCACCGGGGGTGCGTGAAAACGGGGGGCAATACACCCATGCTGCCACGTGGCTGGGGCTCGCCTATGCCAAGATCGGTGATGGCGATGGTGCGCACCGCGTGTTCGACATCATCAATCCGATTGCGCGTACCCGCACGGCCGAAGTTGCCAATCACTATCTGCGCGAACCCTATGTGCTGGCCGGTGACGTGTCGGGGGTGGGCGCGCAGATCGGTCAGGGGGGGTGGTCGTGGTATACCGGTGCCGCCGGTTGGGCGTGGCAGTTAGGTGTTGGCGGCATTCTGGGTGTCCAGCCCGCGCCGGACGGTGTGCGCCTGTCACCTTGCATGCCTACGGGGTGGGGACAGGCAAAGGTTGTCGTCGCAGGTGAGCAGGGCCGGCTCGAGATTACCATTAACGATCCAGACAAGATCGGCCATGGTGACGTGGGGATCGTGGTCGACCAGCGCGCGATTGACGGACCATTCGTGCGGTATCCGGGCAGGGGGCGCAACTGTCAGGTCGTCGCAACCATCGTCAAATCGTCCGAACATGCGGCAACCTAAAACGCCCGGGCGCGCGGCGATCACCACCGTTGGCCTGTCTTGCCCCTCGGGGGGTGGACGGCCCCAATTGCTGTGCAGTATGTGTCCCGCATGGGCGAGGAACCGGTTCGCGGCCCATAGGAGACCTGAGAATGCCCGACAATGCAGCGACTGCGGCGGCGCGACTGTCTGTTGCGCCCATGATGGATTGGACGGATCGGCATTGCCGGTTTTTCCACCGTTTGATGTCGCAACACACGCTGCTTTACACCGAAATGGTGACCGCCCCCGCGATTGTGCACGGGGATCGTGACCGCCTGCTGGGGTTTCACCCCGCAGAGCATCCTGTGGCCCTGCAACTGGGCGGATCGGAGCCTGCGCAACTGGCAGAGGCCGCGCGGATCGCCGTCGACTACGGGTATGACGAGATCAATCTTAACTGCGGATGTCCCTCGGATCGGGTGCAATCGGGCAGCTTTGGCGCGATTTTGATGGAAAATCCGCGACTGGTGGCGGATTGTGTCGCGGCCATGATTGATGCAGTTTCTGTGCCAGTCACGGTCAAGTGCCGGATTGGCGTGGACGCGCAAGACCCCGCAAGCGTCTTGCCGGAATTTCTGGCGCAAGTCTCGGCAGCAGGGGTGGACCGTTTTTCCGTACATGCACGCAAAGCCTGGTTGCAGGGCCTTAGCCCGAAGGAAAACCGGGACATTCCACCATTGGACTATGATTTGGTGATGGAAATGAAGGGTTTGTTCCCCCATCTTCATGTTTCGGTTAATGGCGGCATCGAGACGCTGGATGCGGCAGAAGACTTTTTGAACCGTGGCCTTGACGGTGTGATGATCGGGCGGGCGGCCTATCACACGCCGGCGCAAATCCTGCTGGACGCGGACCGCCGCATTTATGGCCGCGACACAGCACGCACCGCAGAAGAGGTCGTGCATCTGATGTTGCCCTATATCGCGGAACACCTTGCACAGGGCGGCCGATTGGGGCAGGTGACACGCCATATGCTGGGGCTGTTCCAAGGGCGTCCCGGTGCCCGCGGGTGGCGCAGGCATCTGTCAGAGAACGCCCACGCCGATGGCGCAGGCCCTCAGGTTGTGCTTGATGCCCTTGATTGCGTGACAAGGCTTGCTGCCTGAAGGAATGAAAAATGGATAATGTAATGCTGCTGGCCACAACCACTGGCATCTTGCTGGTTATGGGGGCCTTTGCAGGTGTGCTTGCGGGCCTTTTGGGTGTCGGTGGCGGCATCATTCTGGTGCCTACCTTCTTCTACGTCTTTAGCGCTTTGGGCTATGACAGCCCGCAATTGATGCAGATTTGTCTGGCGACGTCTTTGGCGACGATCATCGTCACCTCGGTGCGTTCCGTGATGTCGCATCACAAGAAAGGCGCGGTTGAGTGGGATATCCTCAAAACCTGGGGTCTGGGTATCGTGATCGGTGCGGCGGTGATGGTGGCGGCCCGGACGGCGCTCTACGACCAGGTGGAGGACCAGCTGCGGACGCGGTCCGGACCGCTCATGCGGTCTCTCGGCGGTGGGCGGTTCGATCCTGGGCTCGATCTAGGCCTAGCGGTCCGACCAGTTCGGGCGCGGATAGATCATCTCGCCCGCCGCCCATTTCGTAGGTGACACGACCACCAAACTGCCGTCCTGCACCTGGCGCAGAGCCATGGGCTTGGCGATGTTCTTGCCGCTCTCGTCGAACTTGATGTTGCCGTAGAAAGTCTGCATGTCGGTTGCCGCCAGGGCGTCGCGCACCGCGTCGGGGTCGAACGATCCCGCACGCTGGAAGGCGTCGACGAAGGTCTGCACCGAGGCGGTCGATTCCGCGGCCTGATAGGGCGGTACGTAGCCGTACTTCGCCTCGAAGGTCTTGGCGTAGTCGGCCGCCGAGCCGAACAGATCGTCGCTGTAGCTCATAGTCTCGGCCCACTGGGTGGCGCAGAGGGTGTAGTCGGCATCGGCGCCGTATTTGCCGACCACGTCGGCGGCCTCGCAGTGGGTCATGGCGAGAATCGGCACGTCTACCTTCATGTCGGCGATCTGCTTGATGGCCGTGGCCGCCCCCTTGGAGTGC
>JBFEQR010000312.1:0-3713 GCA_041549425.1 Yoonia sp.
GCACGCCTCCCTTCTTGTTCTGCTCCTCGATGAGCATGAGCATGGTGTCCTTCAGGGTCGTCTCGCTGATGGCCATGGTGCCGGAAAGCGAGTGCAGCACACCCACCTTGATCGGATCGGCGCATTCGGCAGCGGCCATCGCGGTGGTGCCCATCAGGGCGGTCAGTGCAAGAGCAGAGGTTCTTAATGTCATATGTCATAGGTCCCGTTTGTCGCTGCGGGTCGTTGACGCGGCATCAAGGCCCCTTTTCAACGGTGGACCAACCAAATAGGCAGGACCCGCAACAGTGATGTTGTAGTCGCGTGGAGGGATCAATCTGCCAGGATGGACCTTCGCGCGACGCTGACGCTCTTTCGAACGGGTTCAGTTGATGCTGCACTGCAGAACTATGCCAGTGAATTCTGGCGCGGCCCTGCCGGTCACATGGATATGCCTAAAAATTGCGCAAAAATGTCCGCTTCGCCCGTTTTCCTGACTCCGCACCAATATGACTGACTGCGCATGCCGGATGTTGGCGCAGGACTTTCAGATCAACAGTGCAGAGGACGGGCGAACATACCAGCAGATGCGACGGCGGGCACAAAGACCATCGCGTCAACGCGATTCAAGTTTGCCAAAATAAAAGAGAGTGGTGCGGTCGGGGGGACTCGAACCCCCACGAGTGTTACCTCACAGCGACCTCAACGCTGCGCGTCTACCAATTCCGCCACGACCGCAAGACCAAAGGCTGGTAAGTGCGGCACTCATAGACGAGCAGATTTGTGATGCCAAGAGGGAAATCACCCCCTTTTCAACTGCCGCAGCCCTCGTTACCTGATCTGCATGGTGGAATGGATCACATCCGACGGTTTGACCGACTACGAGGGCGCACTTTCCTTTATGGAAGAGCGCGTTGCAGGAATCGTGGCGGGCACAGCCGATGAATGCGTCTGGCTGCTTGAACATCCCCCCCTTTATACTGCCGGAACCTCGGCCAAACCTGCCGATCTGGTCGAGCCGGATCGTTTTCCCGTCTATGACGCGCGGCGCGGCGGCGAGTACACCTATCACGGTCCGGGGCAGCGGGTGGCATATGTCATGCTAGACGTGGGCAAGCGCGGCCATGATGTGCGCAAATTCGTCAAAGACCTTGAGCACTGGATCATCGACACGCTGGACACCTTCAACATCAAGGGCGAAATCCGCGAAGGCCGTGTCGGCGTATGGGTGCAGCGGCCCGACAAACCATTGCAGCCGGACGGATCGCCGGCCGAAGACAAGATCGCGGCCCTTGGTATCCGCCTGCGTAAATGGGTGTCGTTTCACGGGTTGTCGATCAATGTCGAACCGGATCTCTCGCATTTTGACGGCATCGTGCCCTGCGGCATCCGCGAACACGGTGTGACGTCACTGGTCGATCTGGGCCTGCCGGTGACCATGCACGATCTGGATGTCGCGCTGAAATCCAGCTTTGCAAAGCATTTCGATTAAAGGTCAGCCCCGAAGTCATCAATCAGGGACTGCACAACCGCATGCAGGGCGGCACGGTCATCCACGCCTGTTGCCTTGGCCTTTTCAAAGACCGCGCGCTGCTGGTCGGCACTTGTTCCTGTCGCCAGGATGTCGCGGGCGGCTTGCACCTCTGCCACGCAGTCAAGGGCTTCGGCATCTTCTGCAATAAGTGCCAGCATCTCGTCCACGGCTTGCGCAAAGGGGATCATCGCCTTGCGCCCGAAATCGATGAACCCTTCGGAGACACCATATCGCTGCGCCCGCCAGCGATTTTCATCGACCATAAAGTTCTGCACAATGCGCCAACCGTCCCCCGCGCAGGACCGTCGCCACAGCATCCGCGTCAGACATTGGGTCAGCGCGGCAAGTGTCAGGGTGACCTCCATCCGCGGGGCCACGTCACAGATGCGCGATTCAATCGTGGGAAACTTTGACGACGGGCGCAGGTCCCACCAGATTTTCGAGGCATCCTCGATCAGCCCCAGATCAACCAGTGTCCCCACGGTATCCGCAAATTGCGCCCAGTTTTCCATGTAGGGCGGCAGACCTGTGCGCGGCAGGTTGTCAAAGACCGTCAGTCGGTAGGAGTTCATGCCGGTGTCCTCGCCCTGCCAATAGGGTGAAGAGGTCGACATCGCGTGCAGATGCGGCAGGAAATACTTGAGCTGGTTGACCAGAGTGATCCGCATTTCTTCATCGGGAATGCCCACATGCACATGCATCCCGCATATCAGCATCCGCCGCGCAACCCCCGCCAGATCGCGGCGCAACTGGTTATAGCGCGCCTTGTCGGTGTGATGCTGCTCTTTCCAGTCGGCCAGCGGATGGCAAGAGGCGGCAATGGGCGCAAGTCCGAAATCGGCGGCGTGGCGGGCCACGGTGCGGCGCAAATGGCCCAGATCCGCGCGGGCCTGCCCGATCGTTTCGCAAACGCCGGTGCCGATTTCGATCTGGCATTGCAGAAATTCGGGGCTGACCTGACCGGCAAGGTCCTTTTTGCAGGCCGCGATCAGCGCATCTGGCACATGGGCCAGCGCATAGGTTTCCGTGTCGACAAGCAGGTATTCTTCTTCGATACCGATCGTAAAGGGGGGCGGGTCCGATGCCATAAGATACCTCCTTGCTTGCCAAAGCCTAGCGCGGTTCACCCCGCTTGTCAGCGGTCATCGCACCTGCAAAAGACAAAACCAGACTGCGCCAAATTAACCCATGTCAAAACGCGCATCCTTTGTTGCTCCTTTGGGCACAAGCGACTAGAACCGTTCCAAACGCCCGCCGGGTCACGACTCGGCGGTGTTAAAAAGTAGCCAATACGAGGAGAGCCACATGGCAGACGCAGCCATCCACGGCGACGCACACGAGGACGAGCGCGGTTTCTTCACCCGCTGGTTCATGTCCACAAACCACAAAGATATCGGCATTTTGTACCTGTTTACCGCAGGTGTGCTTGGCTTTATCTCGGTCGCCTTCACTGTTTACATGCGCCTGGAGCTGATGGAGCCCGGCGTGCAATACATGTGCCTTGAGGGTGCGCGCCTGACAGCCGCAGCCGCTGGCGATTGTACGCCGAACGGACACCTCTGGAACGTCCTGATCACCTACCACGGTGTTTTGATGATGTTCTTCGTGGTTATTCCGGCGCTTTTCGGTGGTTTCGGTAACTACTTCATGCCGCTGCAGATCGGCGCGCCAGATATGGCATTCCCGCGCCTGAACAACCTGTCCTACTGGATGTTTGTCGCTGGTGCATCGCTTGGTGTGGCCTCGATGCTGGCACCTGGTGGTAACGGTCAGGCCGGTTCCGGTGTGGGCTGGGTCATGTATGCGCCGCTGTCGACATCTGAGTCAGGCATGTCGATGGACCTTGCGATCTTTGCGGTGCACCTGTCCGGTGCGTCCTCGATCCTTGGTGCGATCAATATGATCACCACGTTCCTGAACATGCGCGCACCTGGTATGACGATGCACAAGGTTCCGCTTTTTGCATGGTCGATCTTTGTCACCGCATGGCTGATTCTTCTGGCCCTGCCTGTTCTGGCCGGCGCGATCACGATGCTGCTGACAGACCGGAACTTTGGCACAACCTTCTTCCAGCCTGAAGGCGGCGGTGATCCGATCCTGTACCAGCACATCTTGTGGTTCTTCGGTCACCCTGAAGTGTACATCATCATCATTCCCGGCTTTGGCATCATCAGCCACATCATCGCAACATTCTCGCGCA
>JBFEQR010000313.1:0-3690 GCA_041549425.1 Yoonia sp.
AAAGAACGCAGGGTTCCATAGCACCAGATCGGCGCGCTTTCCTTCCGCGATACTGCCGATTTCGGCGCTGATGCCGTGGGCAATGGCCGGATTGATCGTGTATTTCGCAATATAGCGCCGCACGCGGAAATTGTCGTTTTCTCCGGTTTCTTCGGGCAAGCGGCCCCGTTGCTTTTTCATCTTGTCGGCGGTTTGCCATGTGCGGATCAATACTTCGCCCACACGGCCCATGGCCTGACTATCCGACGCGATGATCGAAAATGCCCCCATGTCGTGCAGGATATCCTCTGCCGCGATGGTTTCACGGCGGATGCGGCTTTCGGCAAAGGCCACGTCCTCGGGGATGGATTTATCAAGGTGGTGACAGACCATGAGCATATCCAGATGCTCTTCCAGCGTGTTCACCGTGTAGGGGCGCGTGGGGTTGGTGGAGGAGGGCAGAACATGCTCTTCCCCGCAGATTTTGATGATGTCGGGGGCATGGCCACCGCCTGCGCCCTCTGTGTGGAAGGCGTGGATCGTGCGCCCTTTCATCGCCGCGACAGTGGTTTCAACAAAACCGGATTCGTTCAGCGTGTCGGTGTGGATCATGACCTGCACGTCCATATCGTCCGCCACCGACAGGCAGCAGTCGATGGCAGCAGGCGTTGTGCCCCAGTCTTCGTGCAGTTTCAGGGCACAAGCACCGCCTTTGATCATTTCGATCAAGGCATCGGGCTGGCTGGCATTCCCCTTGCCCGCAAAGGCAAGGTTCATGGGAAAGGCATCTGCCGCCTGCAACATCCGGCCAATGTGCCACGGTCCAGGGGTGCAGGTGGTCGCCAATGTGCCATGCGCTGGGCCTGTTCCCCCGCCCAGCATCGTGGTCAAACCTGAATGCAGGGCGTCTTCGATCTGCTGGGGGCAGATGAAATGGATGTGACTGTCAAAACCACCCGCTGTCAGGATCCGTCCTTCGCCAGCAATTGCCTCGGTGCCGGGGCCGACGATGATATCAACGCCGGGTTGGGTGTCGGGGTTGCCTGCCTTGCCGATCTTGTGAATGCGCCCGTCCTTCAGGCCCACGTCTGCCTTGTAGATACCGCTGTGATCCACGATCAGGGCGTTTGTGATGACTGTGTCCACCGCACCTTGGGCGCGGGTGGCCTGTGACTGGCCCATGCCATCGCGAATGACCTTACCACCGCCGAACTTGACCTCCTCACCATAGGACATGCCATTGCCGCCAGAGGCGCGTTCCGCTGTCAGGTCGCGTTCCACCTCGATGATGAGGTCGGTATCGGCAAGGCGCAGTTTGTCGCCAACGGTCGGCCCGAACATCGCGGCATAATCCGCACGGCTGATTGAAGTCGCCATCAGAGGTCCCCCATAACTTTGTTATTGAACCCGAAAATGCGACGGGCCCCCGATATTTCGATCAGGTTCACCTCGCGGCGCTGGCCGGGTTCAAAGCGAATGGCCGTACCCGGCGCGATATCAAGCCGCCGGCCAAGGGCGGCGTCGCGATCGAAATCCAAGGCCGCATTGCTTTCGGCAAAATGATAATGGCTGCCCACCTGAACGGGACGGTCGCCGGTGTTGGCGACCATCAGCGTGATCGCTTCGCGATATTCGTTCAGGATCAAATCGCCTGCTGCGGGAAACAACTCTCCTGGGATCATCTGGTGGCTCCTTTAGCGGATAGGGTTGTGGACGGTGACAAGTTTGGTGCCATCGGGAAAGGTGGCTTCGACCTGCACGTCGTGAATCATCTCGGGGACGCCTTCCATGCATTGTTCGCGGGTCACCACATGTGCGCCTGCGTCCATCATTTCGGCCACAGAGCGCCCGTCACGCGCGCCCTCGACAACGGCGTCGGTGATCAGGGCGATTGCCTCCGGATAGTTCAGCTTAACGCCACGCGCCAAGCGTTTGCGGGCCACTTCAGCGGCCATCGCGACAAGCAGTTTGTCCTTTTCACGCGGGGTCAGTTGCATGGATCAAAGTCTCCAGTTTTTTGGCACGGCATCACGGGTCAAGATTTTCAGAATGGGTAGAAGGGCGGTGCGCAACGTAAAGCTGTCGTCGCACAAAAGGCGCAGCACCAGCGTTTTGTCGTTCAACAGACTTGCGCCCGCAGTAGCAGGCAAAAGGTCCCTGACCGTCGGCAAGAACTGCGCCGCATTCTCGTCAACCAGCATCAGATTGGCCATTGCGCGTGCGCCACCTGCAATGGCGGGCTGTTGCAATGTGGCTGCGATATCGCCGTCCAGTTTGATCCGGTCAAGATAAAGGGGCTGTCCGGCCAAACTGATCGCAACATGATCGTTCAGCGAACACGAGCGCAGGTCCTCGCCCGATGCTGCACGCCCGAAGACCAGCGGCTCAAGCATCAGAAAACGGCCACCGGCGGCGACATCGACCTTAAGACTGCGGTTCAGGTTGCATCCGTCAAACAGGATGGTTTCTTGCGGCAGCCAGCATAGCGCGCCTTTTGTGGCGACGGTCAGCTCTGTCCGGATCATGCCTGCTTTTGCGCCGGTTGCGCGGTAAATACGCTCTGCCGCCTGGGTCGTGACGGTCACCTGCGTCTGCGCGTCTGCCGTGACCGACACATGAAATGCATCGCCACCCGTCACCCCGCCTGCGGTGTTCACTACAACCGCTTCAAGATTGCCATGTGGGGCGCGCGGAAAGACCGCGCGATACGAGCCTTGCTGGTGCAGATCCCGCAGCCCCGTGGTCCCGTTAGGCTGCGGCTTTGAGGTGATGTGAATCCGCCCCTTCGCACGCTGGAACTGCGGTTCCGTCAGACTTTGGGCATGTGCATTCATGGGTAATTCTTCTGGTCGCGGCCTAACTACTTTTCGCAGGTATTTGGTTGGTAGCAAGTTATGGTTTGTTTGGCAGGGCGCCGACCGGCCCAGTGTGCCCCCGCTGCCCTCACAGAGGCATACTGCACAAAAATTGTGCAAATTGGACAGTAACAGCGCGACAGCAAGAAAACATTGCCGGGAGGGACGGGATCGGATGAACTCACGCCGCATTAACCAGTGCGCGAAGCACGGCATCGCACATCCGGCGCGTTTCATCACCGCCCGGATTTCGAGGTTGTGCTGAAAAACAACAAAGGACGACTAGCATCATGGAAAAGACACAGTACTCCGGCAGTCTTTTTGAGAAGGTCTGGAGCAATGCATGCATTCTGAACCAGCCTAAATCTTTCAACTTCAAGTTGCATATATTGCGCTGATCTCGTTCTTGCGGTGTGTGGCACTGATTGTTTCGACCCGACGGTTCCCAAGGCGGCAAGGCCGCGCCGAGGATACCAGTGCAGGCGATGCATGTCGGGCTGACCCCGCGGGTTTCTTTTTCATCTTCGCTCCTTAATGGCTTCGACGGACCAGAAATCCTCTGTTGCTCAAACCCCTAAATCTGTCCGGTAGGTGCTGACGTCAGGCAGGTCTTGTTTGCGGGGGAGTTGGATGGGCGTCGGTCGTTTGCTGCCGCGAGCACCAAGGGCTGCCATGCGAGGCTCGGTCGCTGCGACCACCGTGTCAGCATAAGCCGGATCATAGTTGGACAAATTCATTAGCAAGAGAGTCTGAACAGTATGCTATGCTACCTCTACCACCCAGATTCGATTGAAATGCTATTTCTGAAGAGATGAAGGAGAACGATATGAAGTATATTGTTGTTATGGGGATTATG
>JBFEQR010000314.1:0-3653 GCA_041549425.1 Yoonia sp.
CTGGATATCTGCCTCCATGCTAACAGCACGCCCTTTTCGCCCGGCGCTAACGACAACGCTTCCGGCGTGGCCGTTGCCCTCGAGCTCGCTAACCGCCTGACCAAAGAGCCGCTGGCCCATACCGAAACCTGGTTGGCCTTTACTGGGTGCGAAGAGACGGGCGCTCAGGGCATGGCGGCGTTCCTGGACGCTCATGGTGCCAAAGTGGGCGATGACGCCGTTTATATCATACTGGACATGGTGGGGCAGGGCCGGTTGCGGGATAGGCGCGACCCTCGCGCCAAAGCGTCGGCGTCAGCGCATCCAGATAGGCCCATAGCGGGGCTGTAATGTCGGCATATGTCGCGTCTGACACGGGTGCGGCCAGAACCGACGGATCGTCGAGCAGATCGATCAGCGCCTGCTTAAGGAACGTCGTACCCAGAAAATCGGGTGGCTGCGGGTAGGTAAAACGCCCCGGATTGGCTTGCGACCACTCCAGAATGGCCTGCATAGAGCCCAAAGGCGCGGCCAGATCGGCGGTGTCGTGAATAAAGACGACCTGCGCCATGGCCCAAGGGCTTTCGAACCCGTCTGTGGGCACTGTGAAATCGGTCTGCACCGTCTTGCCGTCGACATCGACATAGGCCCAATTCGGCAGCTGTTCGGCATAGGGGCCGAACAGCAGATCGGCCTCTTTCATCGCCGCGAAATTCGCGCCGTTAATCCAGATCATGTCGATCGCGCCATCATCATCTTCGCCCGCCTGCTTTTCGGCCAGAACACGTGTCACCGCATCAGCGGTATCCGTCAGTTTGACGTGTTCGAGTGTGACACCGTAATCCTGCGACACGCGGTCCCCGACCCAAGCGATAAAATCATTGGTCGTGGTCGATCCGCCCCATGCGTTCCAGTAAACGGTCTGGCCTTCGGCGGCAGTGACCACTGCATCCCAATCGGCAGGATCAGTCTCGGCCAGCGCAGGCAAAGGGGCCAGCAAAGCGGCCAGAATCGCAAGGTGTTTCATGTCGTCGTCCTTTAGGAATGAAAGATTAGTCTGGCGGCATAGATCCGCAGCGTAGCTGTCACAAAACACAGGGCACCAAAGGCCCATGCAAGTGGTGAAAAATAGGCAGGGAACAGGCAGAGGGCCACGAAGAACACGATGGTCTCGGTGCCTTCAAGGATGCCATTGGAATAATACAGTGATTTCTGCCCCTGCGCGTCGGTCTTGTGCCCATGCTTTTCGGCAAGGATCGCATAACCCAGAAAGCTGGTCCCGTTGAAATAGAAGGCGGCCAGTAGAAACGCCCCCGCCGCTCCGTTTCCGGCGGGGTCAGCCAGAACAAAGGCCATGGGGATCGCCCCGTAGAACAGGAAATCGACGGCGATATCCAGATACCCGCCAAAATCCGTCTTGCGCGTCGCCCGCGCGACAGCCCCGTCAAGACCATCCGCCAAACGGCTGGCCAAAAGCGGGATCAACGCCCATCCCGGCGCACCAAGCGCGATCAGCATGGCGGCCAGAAGCCCAAGTCCCAAACCGATCAGCGTAACCCCGTTCGCGGTAAACCCGCGCGCTGCCAATCCTGTCCCAAGCTGGTTCAGTGGCGGGTCGATCAAAGTGCGGGCATAGCGGTCAAGCATGATCAGGGTTCCAGTTTGGGAACCTTGTGACCGATGCCGCGCGTTGGCGCAATCAACCTGACGGGAATGTGAGGCTGGATGCGCGCTTTGTCATAATTCAGGAGCCGCCAGCGACTGACCAACTGGCAAACCCCGTCACCCCAATCAGTATACGCCTAAGACCAGCCTTTCAGCCTTCATGCGTCCACGTCAGCAGAGCTGGCGATCCGTGGGCGCCCGCTGGCTTCGACCCGCAAGGTGGCCTCGATGAACATCGTGCGGTTCTCGATCTCGGCCTCTGCGATGTCTTGGGTCACGCTAAAGCGGATTTCCTCAACGCCAGAGGCCCGCACGGCGGCTTCGGCCTGCGCGCGCAAGGCGGCTTCCAAGGTGGCGACTGCCGTATCCTTGTCGGAAAACGTCTGCGGGCCATCGGGCAAATGGGCCGCAAAAACACCCTCACCCGCACTTGTCACGGTTCCCGTGGCCTGCATCCGTACCTGCCCGACAACGGCACCGATCGCGTTGGCGACACCGCCATGCGCGGGCAGCACCATGCGCGCGCCCAGCCGCGCACCGACAGCACCGTAATAGGTCGCCGCAGAGGCGCCCAACCCGATGACAGGCACGCCCAGCGACATCTGGATGCGCACGATGCCCTGATGATGGTCAAGCCCCGCCTGCGTCAACGGGTGCCGCGCCAGCGCCGCAGGGTCGGCCCAGTCGCGATCATCCTCTGCAAACCCTGCTTGCAGCAGGCAATCCACCGTCTGTGCCGTCAGCTGATCAATGATCTGGCGGGCCAGCACTTCACCATTTTCGGCCACGCGGGTGCCTGCACCGGTGCGGCGGCGCGCGAAAAGCGTCAGCGCCTTTTGCGCAGCCTCACGATCCCACGCATCCACCAGCCCCAGCACATGTGACGCATCCGAAGGCGTCACCCCCGCCAACAGCACCAGACCACGCCCGATCAGGCGGCCCAGCGCGGGGTTTTCCATCCGCGACTGCACCGCATGACCCAATCGCAGCGGTCCTGCGGCCAAACGCTCTGCCACGGTTTGTTCGCGCGGGTCCAGCCCGTCGGGCATGTCAGACCAAAGCGGGATCACAAATTGGCCGCCATCGGATGCGGGGATATCATGCGCCAGCGACCGATCTAGCGCGGTGTGGACCAGTTCAGGATGATGATGCGCCACCAGAGAGATCGGCATCAACCGGCGCGGCCCCAGCCGCAGCGCACCTTCCAGACCATCGACCACATGCACTTCGCTGTCGCCGCCCAGCCCCCATGTGCGCATGGCCACTGCCTCGACCATCGTGCGAAAGGGGCCGACGCGCGCGCCTTGCGGGTCAATCTTGGGGCGACCATCGCGCAGCAGGCAAATGTCGGTCGTTGTGCCGCCGATATCACTGACCAGCGCATCGGTTTCCCCGCTCAGCCAACTGGCCCCCGCAATCGAAGCGGCAGGCCCGCTCAGGATTGTTTCAATCGGTTTTTCGCGCGCGACACCGGCCGAAACCAGCGCCCCGTCGCCGCGTACAACCATCAGACGCGCGGTGATACCAACGGCCTGCAAATGACCTTCGCAAGCCGTAATCAGACGGTCAATCATCCCGATCAGCCGCGCATTCAACACCGCCGTCAGCGCCCGTTTAGGACCGCCCAGCGCCTGACTGAGATCATGAGAGCAACTGACGGTCTTGCCCGTCATCATGCGGATCAGATCACGCGCTGCGATCTCGTGGGCGGGGTTGCGTGTGGCAAAGCTGGCAGCAACGGCAAATGCCGTGACACCCGCATCCAGTGTCTCCAACGCGGCACGCAGCGCATCCAGATCAAGCGGCGTGGCTTCGCTTCCGGCATGGTTGTGCCCGCCTGCCAGACGGATCACCGGATCACCGCGCAAGGCCTCTGTCAGCCCCGCGCGCCCCAGATCGGCATCGTCAAAGCCGATCGCGATCAGGGCAATCCGGCCACCCTGCCCTTCGACAAGCGCATTGGTGGCAAGCGTTGTGGACAGGGACACCATCGCAATCTCTGCCGGATC
>JBFEQR010000315.1:0-3647 GCA_041549425.1 Yoonia sp.
GAAATCCACCTTACCTGCTAGCGGGCAAGACACCTTGCAAAGTTGTCTGCCAGACCTGTCAGCAATGCCGCATACAGGTCTTCGCCCGCCTCTAGCCCCAGCCCGATACCGTCGATCGTGGTGGTGTTGGCCGCGGTCCCTTCTGTGATGACGGCGGCCCAGCGGTCACCGATTGCCGCGTCGCTGAAGACACAGGCGATGGATGCTTCGGTCATTTCCGCGCGCAGCGCCGCAATTTGCGCCGGACCCGGGGTCATACCGTCAACGCCCGAGATCGCGCCATGCGCTGTCAGCCCGAAACGGGCTTCAAAGTACTGGTAGCCGTCATGGGGCAGGAGATATGCGGCATCTGACACCTCTGCCAGTTGCGTGCTGATCTGCTGTTGCAGGGTGTCCAGTCGTTCGGTCGTCGCAGCTGCGTTTGCTGCATATGTCGCCGCATTGTCGCGGTCGAGTGCTGCGAGTTCTGCCGCGATATGATCGACCCAGATCGCTGCGACCTCGGGGTCAAGCCATCCATGCGGATCGAAATCGCCGTGGTCATGATCGTCGTGGTCCGCGTGATCGTCGTCATGGTCATCATGTCCGTGATCATCGTGCCCGTGGTCGTCATGCTTGTCGTCATCATGATCCGCGCCGAAACTTGCAAGGTCGCGGAACGGAAGTGACCTCCAGCCTTCGGTTTCCAGCAGGCTGAAGTGTACGGCGCTTTCGGCGAGAGTCTCCAGCGGTTCCTCGAGCCAAGGCGTCAGCCCGTGCCCGACCCAGATCACGATATCCGCATTCCCCAGGGCAGCGGCATCACTTGGACGCAGCGCAAAATCGTGCGGGTCCGCGCCGGGTGGCAGCAGCAGATCCGGCGTGCCGAGATCACCCATAACCTGCGCCGTCAGGCTGTGGATCGGTGCGATATCGGTCATCACACGTGGCACATCTGCCAAGGCGGGCAGGGGCAGGATCATGGCGGCGGGGAGCAAGCGAATCATCAGGAAGGTCCTTGTTCTTTGAAATCGGCGTTGGTATAGTGTGTATGTTATAACATAACAAGAGCATTTCATGTCACAAGACCCCAAAGGCTTTGCCACGCATGACCACAGCAGTTGTGTGCGTAGCGCCATCCAAGCGGCAGAAGCCGCCTGTGCCGCGCGCCATGTGCAGCTGACGCCGGTGCGTCGCCGCGTGCTTGAGATCTTGCTGGAAAGCCATGTGGCCATGGGCGCCTATGACGTGCTTGCGCGTCTGGATGCCGAAGGTCTGGGCTCCAAACCCCCCGTTGCCTATCGTGCGCTCGGTTTTCTGGTCGATCAGGGCTTTGTCCACCGGATCGAGCGGCTGAACGCCTTTGTCGCCTGCGCGCAGCCCGGGGCCAGCCATGATCCCGCATTCATGATCTGCCGCGGATGTGGCAAAGTGGCCGAAGCAGAGGCCTCTGCCGCGCTTGCCCAGCCTGCGGCACTCAGCGGGTTTCAGGTCGAACAGACAGTGATCGAGGCCGAAGGGCTGTGCCCTGCCTGCCAGCCGGAGCATGCGGCATGAGCCTGATTGACGTCCGTTCCGTTGACTTTGCCCATGGTGGCCAGCGTGTGCTGCAGGGGGTCAACCTGTCCCTTGAGGCGGGCGAGATTGTCACGATCGTGGGTCCGAACGGGTCGGGGAAATCCACGCTTTTGCGGGTCATGATCGGCGCGTTGAAGCCGCAAAAGGGGAGGGTGACGCGCAAGGATGGTTTGCGCATCGGCTATGTGCCGCAAAAGCTGCATATCGACCCGACCCTGCCTATTACGGTGAACCGTTTCCTGAACCTGCCCCATGCTGTCGATGCCGAGGCGGCCAAGCGTGCTTTGGTCACGGCAGGCGTTGCGGGTGTTGGCGCGCGTCAGATGGCGCAGCTGTCGGGCGGGCAGTTCCAGCGCGTGTTGCTGGCCCGTGCGATCCTGTCCAGACCGCATGTGCTGATGCTGGATGAGGCGACGCAGGGGCTGGACCAGCCCGGATCGGCGGCGTTCTATCGCCAGATTGATGCGGTGCGCAAAGAACTGGGCTGCGCTGTCTTGATGGTCAGCCATGAATTGCACGTGGTCATGAGCGCCTCTGACCGCGTCATCTGCCTCAACGGACATATTTGCTGCGAAGGCACGCCCGAGGTGGTTTCCGCCGCCCCTGCATATCGCGAGTTGTTCGGCACGGGCACAGGCGGTGCGCTGGCGCTTTACCGCCATGACCACGATCACGGGCACGACCATGACCACGATCACCACCATCATGAGGCGGCTGAATAATGCTGGATGACTTTCTGGTCCGCGCCGCCCTTGCAGGTGTGGGCACCGCGATTGCGGCGGGGCTGTTGGGGTGTTTTGTCGTGTGGCGGCGGATGGCCTATTTCGGCGATGCCACGGCCCATGCGGCTGTGCTGGGCGTTGCGATGGCGCTGCTATTCGGCACGTCGATTACCTTGGGCGTGGGTGTTGTGGCGCTTTTGATGGCGGTCCTGATCCACGGGCTAAGCGGTCAGGGGGCCGCGATTGACACCATGCTTGGGGTTCTGGCCCATGGTGCCTTGGCGCTGGGGTTGGTGGCCGTGACGTTGATCCCGGGTCAGCGTATTGATCTGGACGCCTATCTGTTCGGCGATGTCCTGAGCGTGACGCGCATGGACCTTGCCGTGATCTGGGGCGGCGGGGCGTTGGTGGTTGCGGCCCTCTGGTGGCACTGGTCCGCGATGCTGACCGCGACCCTCAGCCCTGATCTGGCCTATGCGGCGGGCATCAACCCCCGCCGCGAGCAGCTTGTCCTGACGATCATGCTGGCGGCGGTCGTTGCCGTGGCGATCAAGGTTGTGGGCGCATTGTTGATCACAGCACTTCTGATCATTCCCGCAGCCGCCGCGCGCACCTATGCCACCACACCAGAGCGCATGGCGCTTTTGTCGATAGGTATCGGGGCGTTGTCGGCGGTGGCAGGCCTGCGGCTGGCGGTTCTGATCGACACGGCTGTGGGGCCTGCGATCATCGTTGTAGCGGTGTTTATCTTTGCGGTCAGCGCGGCGGGCAGCGCGGTGCGCCGGATGATCAGGGCCTAGACATCCATCCAGATCGTCACAGGTCCGTCATTGGTCAGGCTGACGGCCATGTCGGCCCCGAATGATCCTGTTGCCGTGGTGATCCCCAAGGCATTTATATCCGCCACAAAGCTTTCATAAAGTGCGCGCCCCTCATCGGGTTTTGCCGCCGCGGAAAACCCGGGGCGGTTCCCGCGTGACGTGTCGGCGGCCAGTGTGAACTGGCTGACGATCAGGGCCTGCCCGCCGATATCAAGAAGCGAGCGGTTCATCTTGCCATCATCATCCTTGAAGATGCGCAGCTTGCTGATCTTGGCCGCCAAAGCCTTGCCCTTGGCCGCGTCGTCGCCGTCCATTGCGCAGATCAGGATCAACAGGCCTTGGCCGATCTCGCCGATCACCGCCCCGTCCACTGCGACAGAGGCCTCTGTCACACGCTGGAACAGCGCCCTCATAGCTCTGATGCCCAAGGGGGATTGGCACCGGCGCGGCGGACTGTGATGGCGGCGGTTTTTGCGCCCAAGGCGAGTGCTGCGCTGATTGTCTTTTCGTCCAGAGCGCCGATTACCGATTTCTGCAAGGCACCTGC
>JBFEQR010000316.1:0-3627 GCA_041549425.1 Yoonia sp.
TATGTGCACCGCCATCGAGGCTGCCTTGGACGCGTGGCAGGATGACCCTGATGTGGTACTGATCCTGATAGATGGCGCGGGCGAACGCGCGTTCTGTGCAGGGGGCGACATTGCAGAGATGTACGCCGCCGGTCTGCGCGGCGATCTCGACTATGGCCGCCGGTTCTGGCGTGACGAATACCGTATGAACGCAAGAATGGCGCATTACCCCAAACCGGTGGTCAGTTTCCTGCACGGGTTTACCATGGGCGGCGGTGTCGGCGTGGGCTGTCATGCGGCACATCGCATCGTATGCGAAAATAGCCAGATCGCCCTGCCTGAATGCAGCATCGGACTGGTGCCGGACGTGGGCGGCACCCTTTTGCTGGCAAAAGCGCCGGGGCAATGCGGAACCTATCTTGGGCTCAGCGGGGCGCGCATGGATGCAGGTGATGCGCTATATACCGGTTTTGCCGACGTTTTCATCCCGCAGACCCATTGGGACGACGCCAAACGCGCGCTGACCCGCAACGCCGACCTCGCCGTGCTGGACGCATTGGCGGCCCCGCCCCCCAAGACACGCTTGCGCGACTGGCAGCACGAAATCGACACCTGCTTTGACGCCAGAACACTGGGCGCGCTAGAGGATGCAATCACCGGCGCTGACGGCCCTGCCCTGCGCCATATCCGCAAGAAACTGGACCATAACGCACCGCTTGCCATGGCCTGCGCGTTGGCAAATATCGCCGCCGTGCGGCGCGATCCCCGCATTGAAACGGCGCTGGAGCACGAGTTCCGGTTCACATATCGTTGCGTCGAACAGGGCGACTTTATCGAAGGCATCCGTGCGGCGATTATTGACCGTGACCACACACCACTTTGGCAGCATCAAACATGGGCCGATGTCCCCGCATCGCAGGTCACAGCCATGACCGGCGATCTGGGTGACAAGGCACTACAGTTGAAAGGATAGACTATGAGAATCGGATTTATCGGATTGGGCAACATGGGCGCGCCAATGGCCGCCAATCTGGCAAAAGCGCATGACGTCATGGGCTTTGACATGGTTGCAACGCCCGCAGGGCTGCAACTGGCCCAAACCGCCGCCGAAGCCGCACGGGACGCGGATGTTGTCATCACCATGCTGCCCAATGGCGATATCCTGCGTGCTGTCGCGGCCGAAATCCATCCGGTGATGAAACAGGGTGCGGTGCATCTTGATTGCTCGACCGTGGATGTGCAAAGCGCGCGGACCGTGGCCGAACAGGCCGCAAGCCACGGCCTTATGGCCGTCGACGCCCCCGTCTCTGGCGGGATCGGCGGGGCCACCAATGGCACACTGACGTTCATGGCCGGCGGCCCGAAAGAAGCGTTTGACCGCGTTACCCCCCTGTTCGACATCATGGGGCAAAAGGCAGTCCATTGCGGGGATGCGGGCAACGGACAGGCGGCCAAAATCTGCAACAACATGATCCTTGGGGTCACGATGATCGCCACCTGCGAAGCCTTTGTTCTGGCTGATAAACTGGGGCTCGACCGACAGGCGATGTTCGATGTGGTCAGCACCTCTTCGGGGTATTCATGGTCGATGAACGCCTATTGCCCCGCCCCCGGCGTCGGCCCGCAAAGCCCCGCAGACAACGATTACCAACCGGGGTTTGCGGCTGAACTGATGCTCAAGGATCTGAACCTGTCGCAAATGGCGGCAGAGGCCGCAGATGCCGACACACCCATGGGCAAGGCAGCCGCCGCGCTTTACGATCAATTCGTCAATGCAGAGGACGGTCAGGGCAAGGATTTCTCGGCCATGCTGCCACGGTTCGAAAAACGCAGCCGAAGCTGATATTGAATAGCAACAAAGGAAGAAGGCATACTTGGGCTATGAAAAACATCATCAAACTCACCGCTCTCGCGCTGCTGCTTGGCAGCAACCCGTCGCTGACAACGGCTGCCTTTGCGCAACAAAACTGCCCGCCGGGTCTGGCGAAAAAGAACCCGCCTTGCGTCCCCCCCGGGCAAGCGCGCCAAGGTGTGACGCGCGAGGAGTGGCTCAACCGTAACACGATCGGCGACCGCATCACCGCCGAGGACCTCTTGCTGCTCAGTCTGCTTGATCCGGACCGCTGGGGCCAACTGCCCCGCTTGCCCGACGACAGGACCTATGCTGTCGTAGACGGCGGCATCGTCGAGCTAAGCCGGACCAGCATGCAGATCCTGCGCCTGATCGATATCTTCGCGAATTAAAGGCTATTCCGCCGCAACCTTGCGCGCGCCCAGCATCTCTTTGAGATAACGTCCGGTGTGGCTTTCCACCACTTCGGCCACCTTTTCCGGCGTGCCGGTGGCGACAATTCGGCCACCGCCGTCGCCCCCTTCAGGACCAATATCAATGATATGATCGGCGGTCTTCACAACATCCAGATTATGCTCGATCACGATAACAGAATTGCCCTGATCCACCAATTCATGCAGCACTTCCAACAGCTTGCGCACATCCTCGAAATGCAGACCGGTTGTGGGTTCGTCCAGAATATAAAGCGTGCGCCCCGTTGACCGGCGCGCCAGTTCCTTTGACAGCTTGACGCGCTGCGCCTCGCCGCCTGACAAGGTCGTGGCCTGCTGGCCCACCTTGATATAGCCAAGGCCCACCCGCATCAGCGCATCCATCTTTTCACGGATCGATGGCACGGCGGTAAAAAAGGTCTGCGCATCCTCCACGGTCATATCCAGCACATCGGCAATGGATTTGCCCTTGAATTTGATCTCGAGCGTTTCGCGATTATAACGCGCGCCCTTGCAGGTTTCGCACGTGACATAGACGTCCGGCAGAAAATGCATTTCGATCTTGATAACGCCGTCACCCTGACAGGCCTCGCAGCGACCGCCCTTGACGTTAAAGCTGAAGCGACCGGGTTTATAGCCGCGCGCCTTGGCCTCTGGCATGCCTGCAAACCATTCGCGGATCGGGGTAAAGGCGCCAGTGTAGGTCGCAGGGTTCGACCGCGGTGTGCGCCCGATGGGGCGTTGGTCGATGTCGATCACCTTGTCCAGATGCTCGAACCCTTTGATCGTCTCGCAAGGTGCAGGGGTCTGGCGCGATCCGTTCAGCTTCATCGACGCGTTCTTGAACAGGGTCTCGATCGTCAGGGTGGACTTGCCGCCGCCGGATACACCCGTGACGCAAACAAACTGGCCCAGCGGGAAATCTGCGGTGACATTCTGCAGGTTGTTGCCCGTGGCCTTGACCACGGTCAGCTTCTTGCCCTTGCCCTTGCGCCGCTTGGTTGGCACGGCAATCTCGCGGGTTCCCGTCAGATACTGGCCCGTGATCGAGGCCGCGTTATCCATAATCTCCTGCGGCGTGCCTTCGGCCACCACCTGCCCGCCATGCACACCGGCACCGGGGCCAATGTCAAAGACATAATCGGCCTCGCGGATCGCTTCTTCGTCGTGTTCGACCACGATCACCGTGTTGCCCTGATCACGCAGGTTCTTCAGCGTTGTCAGCAGGCGGTCGTTGTCGCGCTGATGCAATCCGATCGAAGGCTCGTCCAGCACATAAAGCACCCCCTGCAAACCCGATCCGATCTGGCTGGCCAGCCTGATCCGCTGGCTTTCGCCGCCCGACAATGTGCCGGAATTGCGCGA
>JBFEQR010000317.1:0-3623 GCA_041549425.1 Yoonia sp.
GATAATGAATGGCTTGCAATCCGGCCACCGCCGGGCCAGCGCAGGCGAGGCCAAAAGCGCATCAGGACAATGATACGCGCCGGAATGCCTGTCGTAATAAGTCCATCTCTCAGATTCAGGCAGACGCTGCATCAAGTCGATCGAGAACTCTCCTTCAATCGGATGAATTGCGCGCCCACGACCTGCGCTTATCGAACCGGGCTCATTGAGGTCACCAATGATCAACCAGAATGCCTTCTCCGGCACTTCGAACTGACGTTCGATAATCCGCCGTGTTGCTAACGCTTCGAGCCGACGTGTTTGCCAGGCCACATCTGGGTCCGGATATGCAGATTTGAAATGGCAGGCAAAAAGCGTCAGGTCACCGATCGATATCATCAGGCAATCGCGCCGAAAAATCGGCAAGTCCGAGTTGACGCCCGCGGGCAGTTCGAGATCCAGTTCGTCGGGCAATGTCCCCGCGTGGCTCTTGATTGCGTCGATACCGCGCCGCGACAACAACGCGACATCCAATCCGCGCCCGTCGTTTCCCGGCAGGCATACTTGATGTCGGTAGGGCTGCAATCCTGCCGGTACTAAGTAGTTGTCATGAAAATACGCGAGCGTCTCAAGATCGAACACTTCCTGCAGGACAAGCACATCGGCGTCGACGTCGCATATTAACTTTGCAGTCAATCGACGATCTATTGGATCAAATGTCTCGTCTTCAGGATCGTCGGAATCCCAGGCGCCGTGCAGATGTGCCGCGGAACCGGTGTGCAACAGTCTGAGGTTTTGAACATTCAAGGTTGCAATACGCATGGTGGTAAAAGGATTGCATGCCAAGCAAGCTCATGGAAGATGCATCGAAAATGCGGATGAAACATTCGCGGTGGGCACCTTTGGCAAACCCAAAGAATGCGCGCCACATGAGCGGTCAAGCATCTCGCCCTGCCTTGCCGTCCAGTCTAACACTTGGGGCCTAAAACAGACCTTCACTGTGGCCGGTTGCAGCGTGTGCGCCGGCAAAACGCAACAGGCGGCAAAACATCAATGCTTTGATAATGAAAAATCACGTAAAGCTGCGTTCCGCCGTCTCGCTCAAGAAATTCCAGCACGACTTCTTGGCGACTACGTACTTGAAATAAATGGCGATCCGAGAAGGACTCGAACCCTCAACCTGCTGATTAGAAGTCAGCTGCTCTATCCAGTTGAGCTATCGGACCGCTTGGAAAGCGGTATCGCGCGGCAATGTGGCACTTTGCAAGTCATAAACACGCGAAACCCTGCTAGACTGTGAAATCCGGCGACGAAAATGCGTGATCATACCGCGCGAGCATGAACGACATCACGCGCCTCATACGGCAGTCTTAGTGGGTCCAGGCTCCGCGCCGGTTGGTCGCAAAGTTTTCACCATAGCCACCCGCGCGAATATTGGCTTTGCGGGTTTTCGGCTCGCGGACGACCGCATCAATGCCATGCTCCCCGGCATAGTCCAAAGCTGCGGCCTTGCTTTCGAATTCCAGCTTGACCTGCGCCTGTGTGTCGTTCGACGACGTCCAGCCCATCAAGGGGTCCACCTCGCGCGCGGTTTCGCTCACAAACTCCAGTACCCAATGTTTGGTTTTGGCCGTGCCCGATGACATGGCGGTCTTGGCTGGTTTGTAGATTCGTGCGCGCATCGCGAAACTCCCTTGGCTGGGTTCTATATGTGCAAATCAGGCGTCAAAAGCAAGCGTCCCTCACGCCCATTCGCCACCGCGCATCACAGGCACACGTTCGCCCGTCTTGGTGATGCCATCGATATCCACCGCATCCGATCCCATCATCCAGTCTACGTGGATAATGCTCTGGTTGCCGCCCTTCTGCTTAAGCTCTTCAGGGCTCAGCTCCGACCCGCCCTCGATCGTGTCGGCATAGCACTGGCCCAGCGCAATGTGGCAGGACGCGTTTTCATCAAAAAGTGTGTTGTAAAACAGTGTCCCCGACTGGCTGATCGGGCTGGAATGCGGCACCAGTGCCACCTCGCCGATACGGCTGGCGCCATCATCGGTTATTAACAGCGATTGCAGGACCTCCTGCCCTTTCGACGCCGTTGCCTCGACAATGCGGCCAGCTTCGAAACGCACCGCGATATCCTCGATCACATTGCCCTGATGGGCCAGCGGCTTGGTCGCGGCGACAGTCCCCTCGACCTTATAGGCATGGGGACAGGTAAAGACTTCTTCGGTCGGAATATTGGGCTGACAGACCACCCCGTTCAGCGCAGGCGACGCCCCGCCCTTCCAGATATGGCCATCGGCCAGCCCCAGATGCAGGTCGGTGCCCGGGCCGGTGTAATGCAGCGCGCTGAAGTTCTGCGCGTTCAGCCAATCGACCCGTTTGCGCAAATTGGCCGAATGCGCGGCCCAGTTGGCCACCGGATCATCCCCCCCCAAACGCGAAGCATCATAGATGGCATCCATCAACTTGCCCTGCGCCTCTTCCACCGGCAGATCAGGATAGACCCGCGATGCCCAAGCGGCACCTGGGTAGGCGACAATGTTCCAGTTCACCTCAAAGCCCACAATCGGGTCCATCGCGGGTTTGGCGGCAATCGACGTCGCTTTGCTCAGGCGGGCGACCTTTTCGGGGTCCTGCTCGGCCAGCAGCATCGGATCATCGCCGGTGATCGCCATACGCGCGGCCCCGCCCTTGAAAGCGGCCGCCATACCTTCAAACAGCCAATTGGGCGCACGATCAAAGCTTTCGTCAGCGGCATGTTCATAGCGGGCCAGCGTGATGGCATCGTCGTTGAAAAACGGGGTCACGATGCCAGCGCCAGCCTTATAGGCATGCACAGTGATCCGGCGGACAAGTTCAAGCGCGGCCATCGGCGCGGTGATCACCAGATCCTGACCGGGCTGGATGTTGACGCCGGTGCGCACGGCAACTTCGGCAAGACGGTCAAGTTTTTCGGGATCGATAGACATGATGATTGGCCCTTTTGAGTGCGGTAAAATGCGATGTTAGGCGCTGGCGCGCTGCGGTCAACCAAGCGGCAGATTTTTGCAAAAAATCTGGCCACAAATCCTCTGCGGGGATTTGTGCTATGGTCGGTGCAACCCTTGAACCTCATGCCAAATAGGTCATCTATAAAGCTGAACCAAAGGACACCCCCATGGCCTACGCCCAGACTGACAAATCCGCGCCGGATCAATATCTGGCAAACCCTGCCCCTGACGTCAAAACCCGCGAAAAGCTGGAAGGCGGCAAGAAATTCGTGCTGCAAACCGAATTCGCCCCCGCTGGCGACCAGCCCACGGCGATCAAGGAACTGTCTGCAGGCATCCTGAGCGGCGAACGCGATCAGGTGCTGCTGGGGGCCACGGGCACCGGCAAAACCTTCACCATGGCCAAAATGATCGAACAGACCCAGCGCCCCGCGATCATCCTTGCGCCCAACAAAACGCTCGCGGCCCAGCTTTACGGCGAATTCAAAGGGTTCTTTCCCGACAACGCGGTCGAATATTTCGTCAGCTACTACGACTACTACCAGCCCGAAGCCTATGTCGCGCGCTCTGACACCTACATCGAGAAAGAAAGCCAGATCAACGAACAGATCGACCGGATGCGCCATTCGGCCACCCGTGCGCTGCTGGAAC
>JBFEQR010000318.1:0-3622 GCA_041549425.1 Yoonia sp.
ACACGATGTCGTTTGCGTTGTTCTTGGTAAAGCCGCAGCCCACCACGGCCAACGGGGTCGAGGTCATGACAAGGTTCATCAGCGAATAGGACACCATCGCACAGATGATGGCGACAAGGATGCGGGGGTCTTGCAGCAATTCCTTGCGGCTTCGGCCCTTGAGAGGTGCCGCCACCGGTTCGGAGCGCGTGCCTTTGGGCAGGTCCAGCCACAAAAACAACACCATGCCCACAAGGTTGAGCACCACGATCGCCATGTAGGTGCCCAGAAATGGCACGACATAGGCGTCCTGCACCAGCTTGTTCAGCTGCGGCCCCACAATCGCCGACAAGAGCCCGCCTGCCATGACATAAGAGATGGCTTTGGGGCGGAAGGACTCGGATGCGGTATCGGTGGCAGCGAAACGGTAAAAACCCTGCGCGGACATATAGATACCGGTCAAATATGAACCGGCCAGAAGCGTGATGAATGAACTGGTATAAAGACCGTAGGCCGACACGGCTGCGCCGGTCGCACCGGCAAAAGCCCCGATGAAAAAGCCGAAACGCCGCCCGTTGCGCTGCATCAGGGGGCTGATCCATGGCGCCGTTGTCATCGAGCCGAAAACGATGAAGGAAATCGGCAATGTCGCAAGGCAGACGTTTGACGCCAATTGACCACCGGCCAATCCGCCAACCACAAAAATCATCGGCAATTGCGCGCCCAGAATAGCCTGGGCCAGCACAAGAACGGCTACGTTGCGTCGGGCGCGGGTGTCATCGATCACTGTCATGAATTCTGGCTACGCCTGTCTTTGAGCGCTGGCAAGCCTCGGGTTATGCCAAATCTATAATATGTCCGAAACTGCCGCTTGCGTTGCTCCGGATCAAGCCCATGGCGGGCAGGGACTGGCCTTCGGCATCGCGGGCTTCAAAGAGCGGTTGCCCCTCCGCTTTCACTGTGGTGGCGTAGTGGAATTCATGCCCCGCCCAAGCGCCCTTGAAAGGGCCTGTCGTCGCGTGCAGGCTGCGATAGCCCAGATGCAGTTTGCGCTCCGCAAAGGAGGTTTGCAGCGGCAAGAGCCCTGCCATCGCATGTGTCACACCCGCCGCATCGGTGAGCGTTTCGCCCAAGGTCATATAGCCGCCGCATTCACCATAAATGGGCACGGTTGCACCGCGCAGATTTTCTAGAAAATCTGTGTTCGCCGCCAGTTGTCCGGCGTGCAATTCGGGATAGCCACCGGGCAGATAGATGAAATCGGCCGCGGCAGGCCCTTCATTTGCCAAAGGGGAAAAGAAGGAAAGCGCGGCCCCTGCCGCACGCCAATCTTGCAAGATATGCGGGTAGCTGAACGCAAAGGCTGCATCCTGTGCGATGGCGACGCGCTGTGCGGGCGGGGGGATGCGCCTGCCGGTGGGGGTTGCCTTGAGCGGTGCCAGCAGGTTCCTGAGTGCTGCAAGATCAAGATGCTGCGTCACGATGTCAGCGGCGGTGTTGAGATACTGTTCAAGATCGGGATGTTCGCGTGCCTGTATCAGCCCAAGATGCCGTGAGGGGTGTTTGAGTGCCGGTGCGCGGGCTATCGCGCCGAAAACCGGCGTATCCCCCAAAGCACGGCGCAACATTACCTCGTGTCGGGCCGAGCCAACATTGTTCAGGATGACACCCGCGACCTGCACGTCCGGATCATGATGGATGAAACCATTTGCAAGTGCCGCGACAGAGCCTGCCATTTTACCAGCATCGATGACGAGTATCACAGGTAGGTCGAGAATGCGCGCCAGATCCGCACAGGACCCCTTGCTGTCCGGTGGCGCCCCGTCAAAAAGCCCCATCGCCCCTTCGATGATCAGCGGCAAGGGACCTGCCGCCAGCGCCTTGATCCGGTCGGGCTGCATCGCCCATGCGTCAAGGTTCAGGCAGGGCTGCCCGCAGGCTGCGGCGTGAAACTGCGGGTCAATATAATCGGGGCCGGATTTCGCCCCGCGCAGGGACATCTCGCGGCTGAGTGCGCGCAGAAGTCCAAGGGTGATGGTCGTCTTGCCGCTGCCCGAAGCGGGGGCGGCGATCAGAAAGCTCACCGCTTGTGGAGGCGCAAGGATGCCTCCGGCGGGAGTTTGGATGGCAAGATGATAAAGCGGGTCATGCGGATCATGCGGATTCGGCAGGCCGTCCACGGCCCAGAGGGTCAAGATTGCGGGGGGCCGCACCCGCTGCCATGCCTTGCCAGTCCAGCACCTGCCGCATCAGGACAGATTGGCCCACGCAGATGATTGCTGGCGGTTCAAGCCCTGCCTCGGCGATGTCGTCCACGATGGTGCCAAGGGTTGTCTCAAGCACCTTTTGCTGTTCGGTGGTGGCGGTCGTGACAACGCCCACCGGTTCTTGCGGGCTGCGTCCGGCGTTGATCAGGTGGCGGGCGATCTGGGCGATATGTTTCATGCCCATGTAGATCACGATGACCTGACTGCCTTTGGAAATGCTGGTCCAGTCAAGCGAACCGGGGGTGTTGCCGGATTGGTCGTGGCCGGTCACGAAGGTTACCGACTGGTTCACATCGCGGTGCGTCACGGGGATACCGGCATAGGCCAGACCGCCGATGCCAGCCGAAATGCCCGGAATAATGCGGATCGGCACCCCGTGTTGCACCAGTGTCTGCGCCTCTTCGCCGCCACGCCCGAAGACGAAGGGATCGCCCCCCTTCAGCCGCAGGACGCGTTTGCCTTCCCGCGCCAGATCGACCAGCCGCAACGAAATATCACGCTGTTTGGCCGAGGGTTTGCCGCCGCGTTTGCCCGCATAGATATGCTCGGCCTGCGGTGCCCATGACAGGATCTGTTCCTGCACCAGCGCGTCATAAATCACCACATCCGCCTGCCGCAGCGCGTTCAACGCATGCAGCGTCAGAAGCCCCGGATCACCGGGGCCGGCACCGCACAGCCAGACCCAACCTTTTTCAAGGACGGGCCATTGGTGGGCGGGAAGGGTAGTTTGCGTATTCATGCCCTCTTTATGGCGCGGCGGAAGTTTTTTGGAAAGGTGACAAACGACCACTGTTTGCCGATTGCCGTCACGGGGCAGGCTGCCTATCGTCGCAGTGATGAGTGACAACGCCTCTACAGAGT
Organism: Yoonia sp.; assembly: GCA_041549425.1. GTDB lineage: Bacteria > Pseudomonadota > Alphaproteobacteria > Rhodobacterales > Rhodobacteraceae > Yoonia. Next base: position 3,108 of record JBFEQR010000318.1, read on the forward strand.
TGCGCCGTGGCTGGACCACCGGTGCATGTGCCACCGCCGCCACGAAGGCTGCGCTGATCCGGCTGTGGGGCGGGGCATTTGAAGGCGATGTCATGATCACTTTGCCCAAGGGCGAAACGCCGGTCTTTCCGCTTGCGCTAGCCGAAGCGGGAGCGGACTGGGCCCGCGTGGGGATCACCAAGGACGCGGGTGATGATCCTGATGTCACCCATGGCGCGCTGATCGTTGTGACCGTGCGACCCTCTGTCGTGGGCATTGTCTTCAAGGCCGGTGCGGGCGTCGGCACGGTGACCAGAGCAGGGCTGCCCATCGGCGTCGGCGAACCTGCGATCAATCCGGTGCCCCGCCAGATGATGGCGCAGGTCGTGGACGAGGTGGCCGCGCGATTTGGCCGTGCCCCAGATATCGAGATCGAGATTTCCGTGCCGGGCGGGGCCGAACTTGCTCAAAAGACATGGAATCCGCGTCTTGGGATCGAAGGTGGCCTGTCCATCCTTGGCACCACCGGCATCGTG
>JBFEQR010000319.1:0-3619 GCA_041549425.1 Yoonia sp.
AGAAATGCTTGAACTTGCTGGTGCGGTTATTGCGGATTTTCACGTCATTGGCGTTGGCATTGAAGCCGACGCTGACACGGGACGCCACCGGCACGGCCTGCTCGTCCGAGATCAGCTGGCAACGGTCGATCATCATCCCCTGACACCCCCGCCCCGGCGAAGTGATCCCGCGATCTTTGGGTTTGTTCACAAAGCAATCGCGCACGTGAAACGTAAATCCGTCCGGCGCCATCATGATCCCGCTGGCCACACCGCGCCCCTGAAATTCGATGTCATCAAGAATAAACTGGCTCAGCTTTTCATAGCCCGAGAAATCCAGCATGTATTGAAAGCGTGTAAAGGTGAAAACCTGCGTGCCTTCGGCGTCGAACAAAGGACGGCTCAACTCGATCGTCTGTCCACCTACATTGACCGCGCTGACATAGACTTCGCGGCCCACACCGTTGCCCGTGACAAGTGACCCCACGGCGATATTGGCAGCATCCACCACGTTGGTCAGACGATTATCGTCCGATGCGGAATATGTGGCCTGCGACGTGACCGCGACCGTATCCCAAGCCGCACCGTCCGCAGGCTGAAACTGGCCATTGCGGATCACACGCCGTGTCTCGAAACGGGTGCGCGATGGATCAGCGGCCTGCATGTCCACAGGTTCGGTCAACAAAACGCGCCGCCCGCACAGATCAAGCGAATCGTGGTCGGCAAAGTTGATCAGCGCCTGATAAGCCTTCTTGAAGGCGATCTCCTCGTCCTGAAATGCCGCCAGATAGATGTCATAGTCAAAGTCGCGCTGCAAAATGAACCGGTGGGTCGGCGACTGCACGATCCGTCCCGCAAACCGCACAGGGTTCTGCATCGTTACGTTGCTTTGCAGCAGATAGTCGCCCTCTGGCACCATCACGGTCTGCCCGTTCGCAGCAGCATCCGCCGCGTTGAAGGCCGCACTGTCGTCGGTAACCCCGTCGCCCTTTGCGCCATAGTCGCGCACATCAACCAGACCGATCAGGTCGCGGGTAAAAACCGCCGAGACATCCTCGATTGTGATGTCATCAAGACGCACCAAACCGCCGGTTGGCCCCGTCAGATCGATCCCGATATGCCCGTAATCCGCACCCGACCACACCAGATCGACACCGTCCCGATCCGCAGTGGCGATGATCGCCTTGATCTCGACCACATCGCCGTAGGTCGTCAGTTGCACAGCCGGCCCCGCTTGCTGCAAACCCGCGACCTGTGCACCCGCCGCAGTGCCCGGCCAGCCTGCAATCGCCACAGCAGGCAAAGGACCGGCAACGGCCTTGATGCGTGCTGTCACTTGCAGATAACACCCCGCAAGGATCGGCGTTTCCCCCATGAACCGGACTTTGGTGGTGGGATCGGGCTTAAGGATTTCCAGACAGCCTGCAAAATCCTGATCTGCGGCGACAAAAACCCCTGACCCGCTGGTGGCATAGCTGGGCGATCCGGGCGTGCCATCCCCGCTGGACCACAGTGCAAGTCCCGCCGCAAATGGAAGCGGATCAAATACGATCCCGTCTGTAATTGCCTTATTCATCAATCGACCCCTTTGGTTTCTGCGCAATTGGTCCGGGCTTGGGTACGGACGGCTTGGGCTAGGGGTAAGTGATGAAACTAAAATCTTTCTAAGGGCACCGTGACGGTGAACGCCGCAACGCATGGCGCGGGCTAGGCCCCTACTTCCGGCGCGGGCAGCAGTTGGACACCGTTGATCTGCCAACCGTCAGCGGTCTCAACCATTTGATAATCAAGGATATGCAAACCGCCTTGGGCATCGCGCAGCATGATCTTCTTCCAAAGGTTGCCGCGGATCTCGCGCAGCTCCAGAAAACGCACCTCGGCGTTGTTCCAGACCATCGGATAGCCCTGCTCGACCATCGTGGCGAAGTTGTCGGGGCTGCCAAAAAGCCGTTTGATGTTCGGACTGGCAAATGTCCACGCCGTGTCGATATCGCGCGAATTGAAGGCCTCAAGCTGGCTGCCGATCACACCCTCAATCGCGTCATTATCTTGCGCAAAGGCCGCTGTTACGGTCAGCCAGAGGCCCAAAATCAATCCCAAAATGCGCATACCGTTGCCCCTGTTCTTCCATCTGTCTCAATGGATACGCAACAGCGGGGCAATCAGTTTTGTTTTTTACCTAAGCGGCAAGTTGCTGCTCGATCAAAGCGATCGTCTCTTCGACCCCGTAAAGTGCAATGAACCCGCCAAAGCGTGGCCCCTGCGAGGCCCCCAAAAGCACCTCATAGAGGGCTGTAAACCACGCACGCAACGGCTCGAACCCGTGGTCCTTGCCCACGGCAAAAACCATCGTCTGCAATTCTTCGGCGTCCAGACCACCGTCCCAGGTACGCAAGCGATCCGCCAGATCGGACAGTGCCGCGCGCTCCTGATCAGTGGGGGCACGGTAGGTCTTGGTGGGTTTCACAAAATCATTGTAGTAGCGCACCGCAAAACCTGCAGCCTGATCCATCTGCGGGTTATTTTCAGCCGACGCATCTGGCGCGTATCGCTGGATAAAGCCCCACAGGGTTTCCTTGTCCTCTGCGCCGGAAACAGACGCAAGGTTCAGCAGCATCGCAAATGGCACAACCATGTCGGACTTTGGCACATCCGCCCCGTGAATGTGGAACACAGGGTTATTGGCGCGACCAGCCGCATCTTGCGTCTCATAGGCGCGCAATTGCTGGTGATACTCGTCTACTGCCTTGGGGATCACATCAAAATGCATCCGCTTGGCAGTCTTGGGCTTGAGATACATGAAATAGCTCAGACTTTCAGTCGAGGCATAGGTCAGCCATTCATCAATCGAAATGCCGTTGCCGGAAGATTTGGAAATCTTCTGGCCCTTTTCATCCAGAAACAGCTCGTATGAAAAATGGTTCGGCTTGCGCCCGCCCAAAATCTCGCAAATGCGGTCATAAATGGCGGTGTTGGTGGCATGTTCCTTGCCGTACATCTCGAAATCGACATCCAGCGCCGCCCAACGCGCGCCAAAATCCGGCTTCCACTGCAACTTCACATTGCCCCCGGTGACAGGCAACGTCCATTCGCGGCCATCGGGATCGTCGAACGTGACCACTCCCTTTTCGCCATCGACATGCTTCATGGGCACATAAAGAACGCGGCCCGTTTCAGGGTGGATGGGCAGGAAGATCGAATAGGTTTCGCGGCGCTCCTCGCGCAGGGATTTCAGCATCACCGCCATGATGTCGTCATAGCGTGCAGCGGCGCGCAGCAGCACCTCATCGAACTGTCCGGAACGATAGAATTCACGGGCGGAATAGAACTCGTACTCGAACCCGAAAGTATCAAGGAATCGGCGCAGCATCGCGTTGTTATGGTGGCCAAAGCTTTCATGCGTGCCGAACGGATCGGGCACGGACGTCAGCGGCTTGTGCATATGTTCGGCCAGCATGTCCTGCTGGGGCACATTGCCCGGCACCTTGCGCATACCATCCAGATCGTCGGAAAAACAGATCAATTTGGTGGGAATATCGGAAATCACCTCAAAGGCGCGGCGGATCATTGTCGTTCGCAAAACTTCGCCGAACGTTCCGATATGGGGCAAGCCAGACGGACCGTATCCCGTTTCAAACAA
>JBFEQR010000320.1:0-3619 GCA_041549425.1 Yoonia sp.
ACGCCGTTGACGCGCTTGCGCCGGACACAACATCGCCTGCCATGTTCCTTGGCATTGGTGCGGTGGGGCTGACCATTGCCTATGGTCTGGCGCGGCTGATGACGGTGGGTTTTCAACAGTTGCGCGACGTGGTGTTTACACCGGTCGGACAGCGCGCATTGCGGCAATTGGCGCTTGAGACTTTCACCCATATCCACCGCCTTTCCATGCGCTACCACATCACCCGCAAAACGGGTGGCCTGTCGCGCGTGATCGAACGCGGGGTCAAGGGCGTGGATTTCCTGCTGCGCTTCCTGCTGTTGTCGATGGGGCCGTTGATCCTTGAGTTGCTGATGATTTCGGTTGTGCTCTTTTTCCTGTTCGATGTCTGGTATCTGGCGGTCGTCGTGCTGACGATTTCGCTTTATGTCGTGTTCACCTTCAAGATCACCGAATGGCGTGTGAAAATCCGCAAGGAGATGAACGATCAGGACATGGACGCCAACCAAAAGGCGATCGACAGCCTGCTGAACTTTGAAACGGTCAAGTATTTCGGCGCAGAGCGGTGGGAGGCCGACCGCTATGACAGCGCGATGGCCAACTATGAAAATGCGGCAATCCGCACCAATTATTCGCTGGCTTTCCTGAATTTCGGCCAGTCGTTCCTGATTACGACAGGGCTGGTCGTTGTCATGGTCATGGCCGCAGTGGGCGTGCAGCGCGGCGACCTGACCGTGGGCGATTTCGTGATGGTCAACGCCTATATGATCCAGATCACCATGCCTTTGAACTTTCTGGGCACGGTCTACCGCGAGATCAGGCAGGCGCTTATTGATATGGGCGATATGTTTGATCTACTGGGCCAACCCGCCGAGGTACAGGACAGCCCCGATGCCAAACCGTTGCAGGTGCAGGGGGGACGTGTGTCGCTGCAAAACCTCAGCTTTGGCTATGACGCGGCACGTCCTATCCTGAAAGGGATCACGCTTGAGGTCGAACCAGGCCAGACTGTTGCGATTGTCGGCTCTTCGGGGTCGGGCAAATCGACGATCGGGCGGCTGTTGTTCCGCTTTTATGATGTGGGCGGTGGTGCCCTGCTGATCGACGGGCAGGACGTGCGCGATGTCACCCAAGACAGCCTGCATGCGCAGATCGGCGTGGTGCCGCAGGATACCGTCCTGTTCAACGATACGGTGCATTATAACATCGCCTATGGCCGCCCCACCGCCAGCGAAGAAGAGATTGTCGCAGCCGCCAAAGCCGCGAAAATCCATGATTTCATTATCGGGCTGCCGGACGGGTATCAGACAACAGTGGGCGAACGTGGTCTCAAGCTGTCGGGCGGCGAAAAGCAGCGCGTGGGGATCGCGCGGACGCTGCTCAAGAACCCGCCGATCCTTTTGCTGGATGAGGCGACATCGGCGCTGGATACCGAAACCGAACGGGACATTCAGGCAGAATTGAAGGCGATGGGGCAGGGCCGCACGGTGATTACCATCGCGCACCGTTTGTCCACAATCGCCGATGCCGACCGCATTGTCGTGCTGGAGGACGGTGTGATCGTCGAAGATGGCCGCCACGAAGATCTGCTGGCGAGGGAAGGGCGCTATGCCACCCTTTGGAACCGCCAGCAGTCAGAGGAAGAAGAACCGGCCTAAGGCCGCGCCACCGCGCGCCCGAATGGCACAAAAAAGGCCCGCTTGATCGCGGGCCTTTTTGCTATTCCGCCGCCTGCATGGGCGGATTGAGCTCTAGCGGTGTTTCGGGTTCCGCCACCGCGTCTTCGTCCCAGACAATTTCGGGAATCTTGATCCGTGCGGCCTGTCTGCGCAGCGCCCAGTCGCGGGCGGCGCGGCTGCCGCGCCCCATGGACAGTTTCGCCAGCAGCTGCGCGAACCACTGCACATAGGTTACGAACCAGACCCGCAAGGCCAGCATGGACGGGGTGAACACCAGCGTCAGCATCGTCGCGATCCCAAGGCCGAAGACTACGGCTGTTGCCAGCTGCTTCCACCACAGCGCGGTTGGGCTGTCGATGGAATAGCCGCCGTTCATGAAATCAAGGCTGAGGCCGAACATCATCGGCGCAAGACCTGCCATCGTGGTGATCGTGGTCAGCAGCACGGGGCGGATACGCGCCTCTGCGGTGCGTGTGATCGCCTCTGCTTTTGGCATGTATTTGCTGTATTCCTGATAGGTGTCGATCAGGATGATGTTGTTGTTCACAACAATACCCGCCAGCGCCACAATCCCCGTTCCGGTCATAATGATCGAGAATGGCTGATCCATGACCAGCATCCCCACCAGCGAACCTGCAGTGGACATGACCACAGCCATCAGCACCAGAAGGGAATTATAAATGCTGTTGAACTGCGCCAGCAGGATGATGAACATGAGCCCCAAGGCACCGGCAAAGGCCACCTGCAGAAAGGCCCCTGATTCCGCCTGATCTTCCTGATCGCCGGTCCATTCCCAATTGATGGATGCGGGCAGGGGGTTGGTGTCCAGCCATTCGGTCAGCAGCGCGATGCGTTCGTTGGCGTTCAAAGGTGTCTCGGTGGTTTCTCCGGCATCGACCAAGGCGGTCAGGCTGCTTGAGGTTGTCTCACCCAGCAGGGTTTGCACGTCATAGCGATCCATGCCCGTTGCGTCATCGCTGACGACGCGGACAACGGCAACGGTTTCGCCGTCGACTGTCAGGTTGGTCAGCCCTGCTGCCACGCCAGCTTTCACATCGAAATAGCGCTGCTGTTCGATCCGGTCGATCTTTGCCAGCTTGGCCACGGGTGTGCGGGTGATGAAGTTCGACAGCGGGATCAGACCCTGATTGGTGCGCACTTTGAGCGTATCAAGCGTGGACAGCACACGGTCCTGATCGGGCAGGCGCACGCGGATTTCGATCTCCTCGTCAGAGGTATCGACGCGCATGGTATCAAGCAGGATACCGCGCGTGACCATTTGCACCATGGCCCCAACGGTGGCTACATCCGCGCCATAGCGTCCGGCCTTTTCCACATCGACATCAATCTGCCAGTCAATCCCGGGCAATGGCAGCGAATCCTCGATCTGGATCAGACCGGGGGTTTGTTCGAACTGCGCACGTGCCATGTTCGTGGCGGAGATCAGATCGTCCCAGTTATCGCTTTTCAGGCGCAGATGCACCGGCTTGCCGGACGCAGGACCGCGCGATTGAGCCAGAATTTCTGTCTGGATACCCGGAATTTGATCAAGCTCGGCCTGAATTTCCTCAAGCACCAGATCGCCATCCAGTTCGGCAATGCCTGCGCGGTCTTCCCACGGGATGGTTTCAAGCTGGACCTGTCCAATGGTATCTACAGGGGTACTTGCCCCGCTGGCATCGGTGTTCAGACCGCCGTCACCGGCAAAGGAAAACGCGGTAGTCACACCAGGGTGGGCCAGCACGACCTCTTCGGCCTGACGGACCAGATCGTCCTTTTCCTCCAAAGACAGGTTCCCGCGGGCGCGCACATAGACGATGGCTTGTTCGGGTTCGGATTCCACGAAGAATTCAACGCCGTTGTTGTTGGCCCCGTAGTAGCCGAAAATGGAAATCACGGTGAACACGACCGCTGCGACTGTGACCAGCGGCATCACGGGATTGCCCGCGATAAAATGCATG
>JBFEQR010000321.1:0-3608 GCA_041549425.1 Yoonia sp.
AAACTGGCGCGCCGCGTCTATACCGTGGACCGCTACCGCCGTCTGGTCCATGCCGCCCGCGACGTGTTCGAGGCCAATGATATCACCAATATCACCACTTTCACCGCCGACGGCAGCCACGGTTTTCCCGAACAGGCCCCCTTTGATCGCATTCTTCTGACCGCCGCCGCTGAGGACCCCCCGGGCCCGTTGCTGGCCCAATTGCGGGTGGGCGGCATCATGGTTCTGCCCGTGGGACAATCGGATGCGGTGCAAAGTCTGATCCGCGTAGCCCGCACCGAAACGGGTTTTGAGTATGATGAATTACGCTCTGTGCGGTTTGTCCCCTTGCTAGAAGGGCTCGGACAAGAGTAAACTGCCACTAAATATGGTACGATCCCAGCAATAAGGGACGGCTTGGCAAAAGGAGCGGTAGGATGGCGAACAGGCATATCCAGTTACGACGCGTGATGCTGACAGGCGTCGCCCTGACAGCATTTGCGGCATGTGAAGATTTCGATGCCGACCTGCGCGACATCGGCAACGGGTTCGATACCTCTGCCGCCGTGCAGCAGCTACCTGGACGGCCCCGCCCTGATGACCGCGGTGTGATCTCTTATCCCAGCTATCAGGTCGTCGTTGCCCGTCAAAACGACACGATCCGCGGGATTGCCATCCGTTTGGGGCTGAGCCCGGACGAAGTAGCTGCCTATAACGGGATTGCGCCTGACACGATCCTGCGCCGCGACGAAGTGATCGCCCTGCCCTCGCGCGTGGCAGAACCGTCACCCGCGACAGGCGCGCTTGGCACAGGACCCATTCAGCCGCTGGATGTGACCACGATTGCTACCAACGCGCTGGACCGTGCCGATGCAGATGGCACTGCCGTTCAGACAAGCCCGATTGCCGCACCGACGCCCGCCGCCGTACCCGTCGTGCGCGGCACAGAACCGATCCGCCATCACGTCGAGCGCGGCGAAACCGTGTTCTCGATTTCGCGTCTGTACAATGTACCTGTGACCAACATCGCCGAATGGAACGGACTGGACGCGGAATTCACGATCCGAGAAGGCCAGTATCTGCTGGTGCCCCAAGGCGGCAGCGCACCCGCGCCAACACCTGCCGTGGACGTCACCGCCCCCGGCGTGGGCACACAAACCCCTGTGCCACCCAGTGCCGCAACGCCGCTGCCGGATGAGACACCCTCTGCGCCACTGCCGGTCACGGCTGTGCCCGAGGCCCCCGATCTGGGCACACCCAGCACGCCTGCATCCTCTGACGCGCGCTTTTCCATGCCGCTGCAAGGGGCCATCATTCGCGGTTATGCACCGGGATCAAACGAAGGCATCGATATCGCGGCCAGTGCAGGCGCAGATGTCAAAGCGGCGGATCGGGGCTCTGTCGCGGCGGTGACGACGGACACCAGCGGCGGGGCGATTGTTGTCATCAAACATGACGACGGCCTGTTGACGGTCTATACGCAGATGCAGGACCTGAGCGTTGAAAAGAACGACAGCATCGCGCGCGGTCAGACCATCGGCAAGGTGCGCTCGGGCAACCCGAGCTTTTTGCACTTTGAAGTGCGGCGCGGACTGCAAAGCCTTGATCCGGCGGATTATCTGCCCTGAGGGATGGTGATGTAAGGTGGATGAAGATCCACCTTACCCGTTGTCAGGCAAGCCGCACGCCACGCCGTCCGGCAAGATCAGTGAAATACTGCCACGCCACGCGGCCTGAGCGGCTGCCGCGGGTGGCCTGCCATTCAATGGCCTCTGCCCGCAGTGTCTCATCATCAATCGCCACACCGTAGGCATCGCAATAGCCACGGATCATCGCCAGATATTCGTCCTGATCACACGGATGAAACCCGAGCCAGAGACCAAACCGGTCCGACAGCGACACTTTCTCTTCCACCGCCTCGGAGGGTGAAATTGCGGTAGAGCGTTCATTCTCGATCATGTCGCGCGGCATCAGATGTCTGCGGTTCGACGTCGCATAAAGAATGACATTCTCCGGCCGCCCCTCAATGCCACCATCCAGCACGGCCTTGAGCGATTTGTAATGCGCATCATCATGACCAAAGGACAGGTCATCGCAGAACATGATGAACCGCTCTGGTGCCGCGCGCAGCAGGTTCAGGCAGCGTCCGATCGTTGGCAGGTCTTCACGCTGGACCTCGACGATCTTGAGGTTGGGGTGCTGCGCATGAACAGCGCCGTGCACAGCCTTGACAAGGCTCGATTTTCCCATACCCCGCGCACCCCACAAAAGGGCGTTGTTGGCAGGTCTGCCAGCGGCAAATTGCAGCGTGTTCGCCATCAACGTATCGCGGGACCGGTCCACGCCGACCAGCAATTCGACAGCCACGCGATTGACCTTCTCCACAGGCTCCAGCCTGTCAGGATCGGCATGCCAGACAAAACCCGACGCGCTGGAAAAATCAGGCGCGGGCTGTGCCGCTGGGCTCAGGCGTTCGAGCGCTTCGGCGATCCGTTTGAGGATGGCGTCACTCACGCTTTGGGGTCCGTCTCTGCGGGGGTGTCCTCTTCGCCCAGATCATCCTCGTCAATGTCAAACAGGCTTTCATTTTCGCCGATGATCCCTTCTGCACGCGCCGCGCGATCTTTCTTGCGCTCGACCGCGGCGACCAAGTGGATCGAAATCTCGTACAGCCCGTAAACCACAACAAACAGGATCAGCTGTGTCGTCACATCAGGCGGCGTCACCAACGCAGCCACAATCAGAATACCCACTACCGCATATTTGCGCGTCCCGCGCAGACCGCGCGAACTGGCCAGTCCGGCAGAACCCATCAGGGTCAGCAGCACGGGCAACTGGAAACACACACCGAAGGCCACAATCATCTTCAACGTGATATCAAGTGTCTCGTTCACCTTGCCGTTAAAGACAATATCAACGCCACTGTCGGCTGCCGCCGCTGCGGGCAGCGCAAGTGTCCCGGCCCCTGCGCCCGGTAACAGTTCTGTCCCCGGTGGCAGCGTGACTGCATCGGTCATGATCGCCGACACAAAGGATGGCAGATCGGCAAATCCCAGAAAAAACGCCATGGCCAGCGGCACGACGATGTAATGGGCGAATGCCGCACCAAGCAGAAACAAGGCAGGCGAAGCAATGATGAAAGGCAAGAATGCGTTCTTTTCATTGCGGTAGAGGCCCGGCGCGACAAAGCGCCAAAGCTGGTATGCGATAACCGGGAAAGAAAGCGTCAGACCGCCCACAACCGAAATGCGGATCAGCGTAAAGAAATATTCCTGCGGCGCAGTGTACTGCATCACAGGGTTGGGGTTGCCCAGATTGTGCATCGTGCGCTCGATCGGCATCAGCAGAAAATCAAGCAGCATACCGCCGAACGAAAAACACACGATCATGCCCACAAGAAAGGCCATGACCGAATAAATCAGCCGTGTGCGCAGTTCGGCCAGATGTTCAAGCAACGGGGCAGAGCTGTCTTCAATCTCGTCTTGCGTACTCATTTTTCCGCCTTGGGGTCAGGTGTGGGCGTTTTTGGCGTTTCAGGCGGGGCCTCTGGCGCTTTGGCTGCTGCTGCGGCCTCTTCGGCCTCGCGGGCTTTGCGCGCGATTGCCGCGTCACCCATCGCCTTGCTCATC
>JBFEQR010000322.1:0-3591 GCA_041549425.1 Yoonia sp.
AGTTCGATTTTTCCCCGTGTCACCAATGGCAACACCAACGGGCCGTCCCTGATGGTGGGCGAAAAGGCGGCGGACCATATTCTGCAACGCCAGCCGCTTGCCCCGTCAAATGACCGGCCTTGGCTTCATCCTGCGTGGGAAACGCAACAGCGGTGACGGAATTAACCATTTCTTAACCTTTCTTAACAAAACCGCTTGATGGCATGTGCTGAGGCTCGCTACCTCAGCCGCATGTTCCGTTTTCTTATCTGTCTTGTCCTGCTGATTGCCGCGCCTGCGTGGTCTGCGCCCAATGGCACCGTGCGTGTCATTGATGCCGATACCATTGACGTGGGCGGTACCCGCGTGCGGCTGTTCGGGATCGACGCGCCGGAAATGGGACAGCCGTGTTCGGCGGACGGGCGCACATGGGATTGCGGTGCATGGACGCGGGATGCGGTCAGCAACCGCTTCGAAGGAAGCTATGCCCGCTGCGACACGCGCGACACCGACCGCTATGGTCGGACGGTGGCACAATGCAGCGTGGACGGGCAGGACATGGGCCGGATGATCGTCCGCTCCGGTCTGGCTTGGGCGTTCCGGCGCTATTCGGAAACCTATGATCTGGATGAAAAGGCGGCTGCCGTTGCAGGACGCGGGCTTTGGGCGGTCGAGGTGCAAATTCCGTCCGAATATCGCGCAGCAGAAAGGCAAGCCCCCGCGCCAAGTGACCGCAATTGTGCGATCAAGGGCAATATTTCGGGCAACGGGCGCATCTACCACATGCCCGGACAGGAACACTATGCCCGCACGCGGATCAATACTGCCAACGGCGAACGCTGGTTTTGTTCGCGCGCGGATGCAGAGGCCGCAGGCTGGCGGGCAGCACGGCGATAATTGTGAAAAGTTGATCCGGATCAAGGTGGCGGGTTTCAGGCGGCATTAGCGTTCAGGCGAACACAAAGCCAGAAGGAACTGCTGATGTCACATACGCCCCACGAACTTGCCGAAGAATTCCCCGATCATCTCGACACGATGCACCGGTTGAAAGAGGCCGACGCCCATTTCGCCAAGTTGTTTGAGGACTACCACACGCTGAACCGCGCCATTCACCGCGCCGAAACGAATGTTGAGCCGACTGATGACCTGCACATGGCACAAATGCGCAAAGAGCGTCTGTCGCTCAAGGACCGGATCAACGCGGCGCTGAACGCGGCCTAGTCCAGTTGATAAGGCAGGACCCCGCGTCTGTCGGGGTCTACCCGCAATTTGCGTTCCAGCGGCGGGACCGACCGTTGATGGCAATTGCGCCGCTCACAAATCCGGCAGGAAATCCCGATCGGGGCATAGGCTTCGGTGGCGGTGATATCCATGTGATCGGCATAGACCAAGGCGGGGGCATGTTTCACCTCGCAGCCCAGTCCGATGGCATAGCGGCGGGTGGGCAGGCTGTAGGCGCCGCCGGATTTGCTGACATCACGGGCAAGGCAGAAATACCGCGCCCCGTCGGGCGTTTCGGCCAACTGACGCAGAAACTGGCCCGGCAATTCAAACGCCTGATGCACATTCCAAAGCGGGCAGGCCCCGCCGTAACGCGCAAACTGCAACGTCGTGGCAGAGTGGCGTTTGGTGATCGTGCCCGCCTGATCGACGCGGACAAAAAAGAACGGAATCCCCTTGGCGCCGGGGCGTTGCAATGTGGACAGACGGTGCGCGACCTGTTCAAGCGATGCGCCAAAGCGGGTGGACAGCACTTCAAGGTCGTGCCGTGTGGCCTTGGCTGCCGACAGAAACTGCCCGTAGGGCATCAGGGCGGCACCGGCAAAGTAGTTGGCAAGCCCGACTTTGGCGATGCTGCGGGCCTCTTCGGACTGAAAGCGCGCCAGATCCAGCGTGGCCTCAAGCAGGGGTTCCTGCGTGATCAGCGCCAGTTGCAGCAAAAGCTGAAAACTTTGGGTCGCGTCGCTGGCATAGCGCGAAATCGACAGGGTCTTGCTGGCAGGGTCAAAGCGGCGCACGTCGGGGGCCTCTGACATGACGACGGTCACGTCATGGGATTTGAGGGTGCGGATCGCGGCCTCTGCCACGGTTTCTTCGGGGTTCTTGCGGGCGGCAAAGCGTTCGGCGCTGCGGTCTACGGCGTCGATGTAGTTGTCGCAATAGTGGAAAAAATCGCGCACCTCTTCCCATGGGCTGGGTTGCAGGCGGGCATCTTCGCGCCCCAATGCTTCGTCGAGCGAGGCAAGCCGCTCATGCGTCTGCCGATAGGCCGCATGCAGGTCCAGAAAGGCGCGGGCAAGGGCAGGGGCATTGGCGGCAGCAAGCCGCATGTCCGCCAAGGCGGGGGCAGGGCCGGTAAAGATCGGGTCGGCCAGCGCTTCGCGCATGTCGCTGACCAGACGCGCCTCATCGCCGGATTGCAACTCGGTGACGTCAAAGCCGAACTCTTGCGCCAGCCCCAGAACAACAGCCGTGGACACAGGCCGGTTGTTGTTCTCCATCTGGTTCAGATAGGGCAGCGAGACGCCCAGCTTTTCGGCAAAGGCTTTTTGCGTCAGCGACAAGCGCCCGCGCAATTCACGTAGCTTTGCGCCAGCATAAAGTTTTTGAACGGCCATAACGTCCCTTTGCAGGTTTGCTATCCAGAATTAGCCACTGCAAAGCGTTGCCGTCAAGTGATCCGCTTTTCCCGCCAGACCACAAACAGCACCGACAACAGCGACATCACCGATACGCCAAGCATGATCAGTTGCAGCGGCATTGTGCCCGTTTCGACCGTCAGGACACTGCCTGCAAACTGGGACAGGGCCGCACCGCCCCCGATCATGAAAGCGCCACCCAGACCACTGGCCGTACCGGCAAGGTGGGGGCGGACCGAAATGGAACCGGCCATAACATTGGGTAGCGTAATGCCGTTGCCAAGGCCCAGAAACACGCAGAACCCGAAGAAGCTCAGAGGATGATGAACGCCGGCAAAAGTCAGGATCACCGAAAGCCCCAACCCGAAGATCGTCACGACCGTCCCGATGATTGCCATGCGGTTGATGCCAAGCCGTACCGAAAAACGGCCCGACAGGAAGTTGCCCACGGCATAACCAATGGCCGGCGTGCCAAGCGCGATCCCGCTCCATAGCGGTGACAGGCCAAAGATTTTGGTGGCGACAAAAGACGCACCGCCCAGCAGGGCGAAAAATGCGCCCGACGCAAATGCAGCGCACAGCACATAGCCCCAAAATCTGGGCGAGCGCAAAAGCTCGGGGTAGGTGCGCACCTGTTCGCGAAAGCTGATGCCTTGGCCCTGAACGGTTTCGCCGAGATCGAAAAACACCAACAGGAATGTCGCTGATCCGGCGACAGCCAGAAACAGGAACGTCGCCTGCCAGCCAAAGGCCTGTTCCAGTCCGCCCCCGATCATCGGTCCAACCATCGGCACAAGGGCCATGCCCATTGTGACATAGCCGATCATCGATGCCGCCTGGTCCTGCGGGACGATATCACGCACAATAGCGCGCCCCAGTGCGATGGAAGTGGCGACGGCTGCTTGCAGGATGCGGAAGAACAGAAAAACTTCGACCGATGTCGCCAGCATTGCGCCGATGGACGCCAGCACAA
>JBFEQR010000323.1:0-3586 GCA_041549425.1 Yoonia sp.
GACGACGGCGTGCCGGAAGCCTGCGAAGAACACTATTCCCCGCTGGGACCATCGGATGATGTGCCGTCTGCACCTGTTTCCGTGGCCGTGGCGCTGGCCGACAAGATCGACACGCTTGTTTGGTTTTGGGCGATTGACGAAAAGCCGACAGGGAGCAAAGACCCCTATGCGCTGAGACGGGCTGCACTTGGTATTCTTCGTCTTATTCACACAAATTGCGTCCGAATTTCGCTGCAACAACTTGTTGAGAAGCATTTGTGGCACGTCTTGAGTGGTTTGGACGGCAACTATTGTTCAATCGTCGCGCTTACGCCGGTCCGACTTGCTACCGACGATGATGGAGAGGGTTGGGAAGGTACAGAAGTCAGAGACTATCGGCACATTCGTTCGCCTGAATCACTTAGTGATATCTCATTGGAAACTCATGAAAGTGGATTTGTTGTTCTTGAACAAGACTTGAGAGGCTTTGATGGCTTTGAAGCAAATGAGTTCTTCGAAAGAATATTACTTGAGTTCAGCCAAGTCGATGGTCTTTCAGACAACCTCCTCTCCTTCTTCCACGACCGTCTCAAAGTCTTCCTGCGTGACAAAGGCATCCGTCACGACATTATCGACGCCTGCATCGCCATGCCCGGCAATGACGACCTGACGCTGCTGGTCAAACGGGCCGAGGCTCTGGCCGCGACACTCGCCACAGACGACGGTGAAAACCTGTTGCAGGGCTTCAAGCGCGCCAACAACATCCTGACCCAAGCCGAAGAAAAAGACGGCGTCGAATATTCCTACGGGGCTGACGTTAAGTTCGCCGAAGCCGACGCCGAAAAGGCGCTTTTTGCAGCCCTTGATGCTGCGGATGCAAAGATCGCACCGGCGATGGAAGCTGAGGATTTCAGCACCGCGATGACCGCGATGGCGGCATTGCGCGGGCCGATTGATGCGTTTTTCACTGATGTGCAGGTCAATGCTGACAGCGAAATCCTGCGCCGCAACAGGCTTAACCTGCTGTCGCGTATCAGAAACATCTGTCTTGGTGTCGCAGATCTGACAAAGATCGAAGGCTAGACACAAAAACTGTAAAGTTTTGTGTACAGTCGATGGCTTTGTCTTCTATGCTGCACCTACACAATAAATCGGTGCCGCAGTGCAGCAACAGACGTCCTTTGGTCCTTTGACCCTTATCACCCCCACAGCGCCGATGAAAGCGTCGGTGCATGGGGGGCGTGCGAAATGCCTGCAACGGCTGGTGCGGCTGGATATGCCTGTGCCTGTGACTGTCGCGCTCAGTTTCGATGCGGTCCACAATGCCGCCCTTGGCAATTTGCCCGACATGGATGCGTTGCTTGCACCCTTTGGCGATGCGCCGCTTTTGTCCGTGCGCCCGTCCAGTCAGGACCCCGATTGGGGCGGTCCGGGGGCGATCCTGAATGTGGGGATGAATGACGCGCGCTATGTCGAACTGATCAACTATGTCGGCGAAGAGGCCGCGACCCGCGTGTATCTGCGCTTTGTGCAGTCATACGCGGTGCATGTCGCCCGCCTTGATCCCGATGAATTCCACCTGCCCGACGTTTGTGACGCGGGCAGTTTGCGCGGGATGATGGATACCTACGAATTCGAAACCGACGCCCTGTTTCCACAAGACCCCAAGGTGCAACTGTCCGAAGTGTTGCGGTCCATGGCGCGCGCATGGGACGGCACGACCGCCCGTCTGCTGCGTCAGGCCAAAGGTGCGCCGGCGGATGCGGGGCTGGGTCTGGTGGTGCAGGCCATGGCCACCGGCCGCAATGAGGGCGAATGCGGGCAGGGCATGATCCAGTTCGTCGAAAGCAGCACAGGCGCGCCCAAAATCGTGGGCCGCTATGTCAGGGGCTGGCAAACCCAGACCGGTGACGTGCGCCCTGATGCCGATGGCGCGCTTTACCTGACGCGTGATGCGCGTGGTCAATCGCTCGAAGACGTCTGCCCCGATGCCTTTGCAAAGCTGGTGTCATATGGCGACATCTGCCGCAAACGCCTGCGCGAAGAAATGGAGATCGCATTCACGCTTCAGGATGGCACCCTGAGGGTTCTGGATGCGGTGCCCACACAACGCTCTGCCCGCGCGTCGGTGCGCATTGCCGTTGCTTTGGCCGAAGATCAGATCATCCCCCGCGAAGAGGCGGTGATGCGTGTCAAACCCGCCGCTTTGTCCGAACTTTTGCACCGGCAGATCGACCCGAAAGCCAAACGTGATGTGATCGTCGGCGGTATCGCCGCCAGCCCCGGTGCGGCCTCTGGCCGGATCGTGCTGACGGCGCAGGACGCACAGGCCAGTGCCGCGCGCGGTGAGGCCTGTATTCTGGTGCGCCGTGAAACAACGCCTGAAGACATTCGCGGGATGCATGCCGCAAATGCTGTGCTGACCATGCGCGGTGGTGTGACCAGTCATGCCGCTGTGATTGGTCGCGGTCTGGGTCTGCCTTGCGTCGTGGGCGCCTCTGATCTGGCGATTGACCACAAATCCAACAAGATCATCGCCCCTGATGGTCGCGCTTTTGCCGCAGGAGAGGTGATCACGGTCGATGGCACCACAGGACAGGTTCTTCTGGGCGAGCCCCCGATGCTTGAGGCCGCGCTGGACGGGGCCTTTCAGACCTTGCTTGAATGGGCGGATACCTTCCGCGATATCGGTGTGCGCGCGAATGCCGACACCCCTGCGGATGCCCAGACCGCGAGCAATTTTGCCGCCGAAGGCATCGGGCTGTGCCGCACGGAACATATGTTCTTTGAAGGCGACCGTCTTGGTGTCATGCGCGAAATGATCTTTGCCGAAGAAAGCGACGACAGACGGGCCGTGCTGGATCGGTTGTTGCCCATGCAGCGCGCCGATTTTCAGGCCCTGTTTGAAATCATGGCCGGCAAGGCCGTCTGCGTGCGTCTGTTTGATCCGCCCCTGCATGAATTTCTGCCCTCCGACAAGGCAGGCCTGCGCGATCTGGCCGAACAGGTGGCGTTGCCCCTGCCGGATGTGATCGCCCGTGTCGATGCCTTGGCGGAATATAACCCGATGCTTGGGATGCGCGGTGTGCGGTTGGGGATTGCCATTCCTGAAATCTACGACATGCAGGCCCGCGCCATCTTTGAAGCCATGGTTGCAGTGCGCAAGAAAGGGATTGATATCTCGGTCGAGATCATGATCCCGCTTGTCAGTGCCATGCGCGAGGTGGAACTGGTCAAGGGGCGCGTTGACGCGATCGCGAATGCGGTACGCACCCACAGCAAGATCGACATCGATTACCGGCTTGGCGTGATGGTGGAGACCCCACGCGCAGCTTTGCGCGCGCAGGATATCGCGGGGCATGCGGCCTTTCTGTCTTTCGGCACGAATGACCTGACCCAGATGACCTATGGTCTTTCGCGCGATGACGCGGGCCGCTTTATGTCGTCTTACGTGCAGCAGGGTGTCTATGCGGAAGACCCCTTTCACACCCTCGACATCGAAGGTGTAGGAGAGCTGATTTCACTGGGGGCCGAACGGGGGCGGGCAGGGCGTCCTGATGTGGTGTTGTCCATTTGCGGTGAACATGGCGGCAGTCGCGCAGCGATC
>JBFEQR010000324.1:0-3582 GCA_041549425.1 Yoonia sp.
AATAACGTCGACGCCGCCTGCTTGCACCGCAACGGTTCCCCCCGACAACGCGCCAAGATGGGCGGCGGCATCAATCCCGCGCGCCAGTCCCGACACCACCGTCAAGCCATTTTCGGCCAGTTCCCTGCTCAGTTTCTTGGCCATGCGTATGCCAAGCGACGACGCGTTGCGCGCGCCAACCACGGCGACCATTGGACGCTGCAGCACGTCCAGACGACCCATCGCCCAGAACAGGGGCGGGGCATCGGCAAGATCCAAAAGCGAGGCGGGGTAATGGTCGCTTCCTTGGGCAATCAGGCAGGCACCTGCCTTTCGTCCGGCATCCAGTTCGGCATGGACGCGGTCGCGGGAACAGATCGCGTAACCACTGACGCCAGCGTCCTTTGCGACTTGGGGCAAGGCATCAAGCGCGGCAGCAGCACTACCGTGTTGCGCGATCAGGCGTTTGTAAGTGGCAACCCCGACCCGTCGAGAGCGCAATAGGCGAAGCCGGTCGACCGTATCCTCTTCCGTGGTGGGTAGGAGTGGGGGGGGATCGAAAGAGTGTTTTTGTCCAGCCATCCACTAGCTCCGCCATATTGCAGAGCCAGTGTTAGATGCTCAAAGTTAACGATAGGTGAAGAAAACCCCACCATTTCGAAAAAACTGCGACCGCATGTCGCTATGCGGCGGCACCGCCTACGGTCAGCCCGCCAATCATCAGGCTGGGCTGGCCGACACCGACCGGTACCCATTGGCCCGCCTTGCCGCAATTGCCGATGCCGGGATCAAGCGCAAGATCATTGCCGATGCCGCGGATTTGTTTCAGCGCGGTGGCCCCGTCCCCGATCAGGGTCGCGCCCTTCACGGGGGCGCCAACAACACCGTTCTTCACACGGTAGGCTTCGGTGCAGGAAAACACGAATTTGCCGTTTGTGATATCGACCTGACCACCGCCAAACCCGACGGCATAGATACCGTCTTTCAAGTCGGCTACCAATGCCCCTGGCGGGGTATCTCCGGCAAGCATGTAGGTATTTGTCATACGCGGCATAGGCGCATGGGCGAAACTTTCGCGGCGTCCGTTGCCGGTCGGTTCGACACCCATCAGGCGGGCATTCTGGCGGTCCTGCATATAGCCCACAAGCACACCGTCCTCGATCAGGGTGTTCTTGGCGCTCGGGGTGCCTTCATCATCAACGGTGATGGACCCGCGCCGGTCGGGGATCGTACCGTCATCCAGAACCGTGACGCCCTTGGCTGCAATCTGCTGGCCCATCAGCCCCGCAAACGCGCTCGATCCCTTGCGGTTGAAATCCCCCTCAAGGCCGTGGCCGATGGCTTCGTGCAGCAGGATGCCGGGCCAGCCGGGGCCAAGGACCACGTCCATCACGCCCGCAGGGGCAGGTTCGGCATCCAGATTGACAAGGGCAATGCGCAAAGCTTCGCGGGCAACAGGTTCCCAGTGATCGCGCCCGATCAGGCCGATCAGGCCGGCACGTCCCCCGCCGCCCATGCCGCCGCTTTCACGCTTGCCGTTTTCCTCGACGATCACGCTGATATTCAGGCGTGACATGGGGCGGGTGTCGGTGACCAAATTCCCCTCGGGGCGCAAAATCAGCACCTCTTGATGCGATGCGGCAATGGTCGCGGATACCTGCACCACGCGCGGGTCAAGGGCGCGGGCGAATGCATCGATTTCGCGCAGCAGGTCGATTTTGGCAGGAAAGGTCGCCTGCAACATCGGGTCGTCGTCACTGTAAAGCTTGCGATTGGTGCCAGCGGGGGCGGGTGCCATCGTGCCGCCGCCATCAGCCACGGCAAGACGTGCTGTGGCGACCGCGCGCTTCAGGGCATGTTCATCGATGGTGGTCGAATGTGCGTAACCTGCGGTTTCGCCGCGCACGGCGCGCAGGCCAAACCCTTCGGAGGCGTCGAAACTGGCTGTCTTGATTCGCCCGTCATCAAAAGAAATCACTTCCGACTTGCGCCGTTCCAGAAATAACTCCCCGTCATCAGCGCCAACTGTGGCCTCTTGAAGCAACGACAGGGCCGTATCCTTGTCCAGATTGGTCTCGAACGGGCGGAACGGATCAGCAGACATGCATTTTTCCTTATGTAAGGTGATATTTCTGGCGAAAGCGTCCGTTTGACGCAATAGCAGTTCTTGAGTTGTGCATCAGGATATGGGACACGGTGCGGCGAATACAATGGGATTCCGCCCGCAGCCCGTGCGGAAGAACCAGGGAGACGCGCGATCACGCGCAATGAAGATAGGGTACGATATGCGTTTGAACACACTAGCAACCTCGCTCTGGACGACCGCCGGTCTGGTGATGGCGGGATCCTCTGCATTTGCGCAGGACGTGAACCAAGAGCTCGAGATTATTGGCCGGCCCGTCGACGGCGCGACAGGTTTTCAGCCTGCTGCAACCGAACTGGCGCGCGATGTGCACTGGCTGGACAACATGTTGCTGGTGATCATCACGCTCATCACGCTGTTTGTGACGGCGCTGCTGGCGTGGATCGTGATCCGCTACAACCAGAAAAAGCAGCCTGTGCCTGCAACATTCACCCATAACTCGCCACTCGAAGTGGCGTGGACGGTGATCCCTGTGGTCATTCTGGTCTTTATCGGCGCGTTTTCCCTGCCGGTCCTGTTCAAACAGCAGGAAATCCCCGAAGCCGACATTACTATCAAGGTAACAGGCTACCAGTGGTACTGGGGTTACGAATACGTTGACCACGGGGTTCAGTTCGACAGCTACATGCTGGCCCGTGAAGAACTGGAAGATGCCGGCTACAGCCAGCAGGAATACCTTTTGGCCACCGACACTGCGGTCGTGGTGCCGATTGGTGCGACAGTTGTGATGCAGGTCACTGCGGCTGATGTGATCCACTCGTGGACCATTCCGGCATTCGGCGTAAAGCAGGACGCGGTGCCTGGTCGTCTGGCAGAACTTTGGTTCGCAGCCGAGCGTGAAGGCATCTACTTTGGCCAGTGCTCAGAGCTTTGCGGTAAGGATCACGCCTATATGCCGATCACGGTAAAGGTCGTGAGCCAGGAAACATATGACGCCTGGTTGGCAGAAGCGACCGGCACGTCCTAAAACGTAAGGTGGATCGTGATCCACCTTACCCCGATCCACCCTCGCGCAGGGTGGATCGCTCCAGTATACACGGTGTAAGGTCAGCCATGAGCGATATCAGCGCGACAGACAGAACCTACGAAGCAAACATGGGTGATTACTTCGCCCTGCTGAAGCCACGCGTCATGTCGCTTGTGGTCTTCACCGCTCTGGTGGGTCTTTTGGTATCCCCTGTGCCGGTTCATCCCTTTATCGGGTTTGTCGCCATTCTGTGCATCGCAGTTGGCGCGGGTGCTTCGGGTGCGTTAAACATGTGGTGGGATGCCGACATCGATGCCAAAATGAAGCGCACGGTTGGCCGCCCCATTCCCGCAGGCCGTGTTGAGCCAGGCGAGGCGCTGGGCATCGGGCTTGCACTGTCCGGTTTCGCAATTGTGCTTCTGGCGCTGGCAACAAACTTTCTTGCGGCGTTTTTGCTGGCCTTCACGATTTTCTTTTACGCTGTCGTCTATTC
>JBFEQR010000325.1:0-3572 GCA_041549425.1 Yoonia sp.
ACACTTGTCTTTTATGAAAGTCCGAAACGCGTTGGGGAAATGTTAATGAACTTGCGCGATGTTCTGGGGGATGAACGGCAGGCGGTTGTGTGTCGGGAACTGACAAAGAAATTCGAAGAGGTGACGCGCGGTACGCTTGCAGAACTGGCTGATCATTTCGAACACCGCAAGGTGAAAGGTGAAATTGTTGTGCTGGTTGGTCGTGCGGGTGCGCAAGAGGTGGCCGAACTGGATGTGGCACAGGCTTTGCGTGATGCAATGCAAACCATGCGTGTCAAGGATGCGGCGACGGCTGTCGCCGGTGCGCTGGGGCTGCCGCGTCGGCAGGTCTACCAGATGGCACTGAAACTGGGAGATGATGAATGACGGGTTTGACCAGCTATCATGCGGGATGCGTTGCAGAAGACATTGTGGCGCAGGACTATGCCCGCCGTAATCATGGTATCGCTGCACGCCGCTGGCGTGGTAAGGCGGGTGAGATCGATCTGGTGGCCCGTGACGGTGACACGGTGGTTTTCATTGAAGTGAAGAAAAGCCGCAATTTTGCAACGGCTGCAACACGTTTGGGACGTCGCCAGATGGACCGTATTTGCGCCAGTGCGGGGGAATTTCTGGCCGGAGAACCCAAAGGACAACTGACAGATGTGCGGTTTGATCTGGCGATGGTGAACAACTACGGGGCGCTGCGTGTGATCGAGAACGCCTTTATGGAAATGTGACGCCCCATTGCACAACTGCGGGCGCTGGGCCATGTAAGTCTGGACCACAGATGAACGAGGCTAGAGATGTCGCTTAAAATTGCTTTCCAGATGGACCCGATCGGGCCGATTGATATTGCGGCTGACAGCACCTTCCGCATTGCCGAAGAGGCGCAGGCGCGCGGGCACAGCCTGTTTTACTACACGCCTGACAAACTGGCCTATGATCAGGGACGCGTGACAGCGAAAGGTTGGCCTTTGACAGTGCAGCGCGTCAAAGGCGATCACTTCAAGCTGGGTGAAGAGCAGACGGTCGATCTGTCGGATTTCGACGTCGTCTGGCTGCGTCAGGACCCCCCATTCGACATGGGCTACATCACCACGACCCATATTCTGGACATGATCCACCCTGATACACTGGTGGTGAATGATCCGTTTTGGGTGCGTAACTACCCAGAAAAGCTTTTGGTTCTGGAATTTCCCGATCTGACGCCGCCGACGATGGTCACCCGCGATCTGGAGACCCTGAAAGGGTTTCGGGCCCAGCATGGCGATGTTATTCTCAAACCTCTCTACGGTAACGGCGGGGCTGGTGTGTTCAAACTGCGCGCCGATGACAGCAACCTGGCCTCGCTGCACGAGCTTTTTTCGGGCATCAACCGCGAGCCTTTGATTATGCAGCAGTTCCTGCCGGATGTCACAAAGGGCGACAAGCGCGTGATCCTCGTCGACGGAGAGCCCGTCGGCGCGATCAACCGTGTCCCCGCCGCTGGCGAGACGCGCTCTAATATGCATGTGGGCGGGCGTCCCGAAAAGGTCGGGCTGACCGACCGCGACCGCGAGATTTGCGCGCGTATCGGTCCGCTTTTGCGCGAAAAGGGCCAGATTTTCGTCGGCATCGATATCATCGGCAACTGGCTGACCGAGATCAATCTGACCTCGCCGACCGGCATTCAGGAGCTTGAGCGTTTTGACAACGTCAATATTGCCGAAAAAATCTGGGAAGCCATCGAGGCGCGACGTTAGGTTTCCTTGTTGAAGGGCAGGCGGTAGCTGACCGCTTCGGCGATATGCGGTTTGCGCACTGTCGCCGCCCCCTCCAGATCGGCGATCGTGCGCGCAACCCGCAAAACGCGGTGATACCCCCTTGCCGACAGCCCGAAACGTTCCGCCACTTTGACCAGAAGGGCGCGCCCTTCGTCGTCGGGCGTCGCGGCGTCTTCGAGTGTTTTGCCCTCTAGGTCGGCATTGACGCGCAACATGGCATCGCCGCCAAAACGTGCCGCCTGAATGTCGCGCGCTGACGCCACGCGCGCCGCCACATCGGCAGAGTTTTCCCCATCCGCAGGCAGGTCCAGATCGGTATATGCAACCGGCGGCACCTCGACCCGCAGGTCGAACCTGTCCATCAGCGGGCCCGAGATGCGCCCCAGATAATCCTCTCCGCACAGCGGCACCCGTGCGCAGGCCCGTGCCGGATCTGACAGATAGCCGCATTTGCACGGGTTCGCCGCGGCCACCAGCATAAAGCGGCAGGGATAGCGGACGTGCGCATTGGCCCGCGCGACCACAACCTGACCTGTCTCGATCGGTTGCCGCAGGGTTTCAAGCACCGTGCGCGGGAATTCGGGAAATTCATCCATGAACAGCACCCCGTTATGCGCAAGGCTGATTTCGCCCGGTTTGGCATTGCGTCCACCCCCCACGATCGCAGCCATTGATGCCGTGTGATGCGGTTCGCGGAACGGGCGTTCGCGGCTGATCCCGCCCTCTTCCAGCAAGCCCGAAAGCGAATGGATCATCGAGGTTTCCAGTGCCTCAGAAGGCGTCAGCGGCGGCAGGATGCCCGGAATACGCGCCGCCAACATCGACTTTCCCGACCCTGGCGATCCGAAAAGCAAAAGATGGTGCCGCCCCCCTGCCGCAATTTCCAGAGCGCGTTTGGCGCGTTCCTGTCCCTTCACCTCTGACAGGTCGCGGCTGCTGGACACGCCGGTCGCTTCGCCCGGTTGCGCCGGAGACAGCAGCGATTGTCCCGTATAGTGCCGCACCATTTCGTTCAGCGACTTCGGGGCGATGACTTTGGTGGCACCCACCCACGCGGCCTCGGCACCGCAAGCGGCGGGGCAAAGCAGGCTGCGGCCGTCTTGTGCGGCGGTCATTGCCGCAGGCAGCGCGCCAATTACGGGCACAAGGGTTCCGTCGAGTGACAATTCTCCCAAGGCGACCGTTTGTGCCGCGTCGTCTTTTGGGACGATGTCCAGTGCGGCCAGCAGCGCCAGCGCAATGGGCAGATCGAAATGGGACCCCTCCTTTGGCATATCCGCAGGCGACAGATTGACCGTGATCCGCTTGGAGGGCAGGGCAATCGACAGCGCGCTTAGCGCGGACCGGACCCGTTCGCGTGCTTCCGAGACGGCTTTGTCCGGCAGACCCACGATGGCAAAGGCCGGAATGCCGGGGGTGATGGCGCATTGCACCTCGACCAGCCGCGCGTCGATGCCTTCAAAGGCCACTGTGTAGGCCAAGGCCACCATCACCGTCTCCCGTTCATGGTTAACGGGTAGGTCATGGTGGTTTAGGAATGGTTAATAATCGGCCTCAGGCCAAGGTTTTCGTGCAAGATCCTGCGGGTAGGGCCAAGGATCATAGCGCTGCTTCAACCCTTCCGCGCGCCACTGTGCGATAGCCGGATCATTGAGGTGCAGTTTCACATAGTCCTTGGCTGCCGCGCTGACGGGCAGGTCATAGGCCGCGATGCGCATCGCAACCGGCGCATAAAACACATCCGCAAGGGAGTAATCACCGAACAGCCAAGGCCCGCTTGCGCCATGGTTTGCACGGGCCAGCGCCCAGAGCGTTTCGATCCGCGCA
>JBFEQR010000326.1:0-3563 GCA_041549425.1 Yoonia sp.
CAAATGGGTGGCCGAGGAAATGGCCGTGCTGACTGATCCCGAGACCTATCAGTCCGATCCGGATAATGCATGGAAACGGGTCAAGACACGCACCCAATCGGGCAAGTTTCTGGCCATCGTGCGCGAACTGGCGCGGTTTCGCGAAGCCTATGCGCAAGAACGCAATATACCGCGCAACCGTGTGTTCAAAGATGATGCCCTGGTTGAACTGGCCTCGACCAAGCCGCAATCCGAACAGGATTTGGGACGCTCGCGGTTGTTGCTGCGCGAGGCTCGCAAGGGCGACATCGCGGCCGGCATTCTGGCCAGCGTCAAGGCAGGTCTTGCGGTCAAGCCCGAGGATATGCCCCGTGTGGACGACAGCCGCGCCAAGTTGCAGGTGAACCCTGCGCTGGCCGATATGCTGCGGGTCCTGTTGAAGGCCAAAACCGAAAGTGCGGATGTCGCGCCAAAGCTGATCGCCTCTGCCGCCGATCTGGATGCGCTGGCGGCGGGTGAACGGAATGTGGCGGCCCTGAAGGGCTGGCGCAAGGAAGTGTTTGGCAATGAGGCGCTCAAGCTTTGTGAAGGGCAGGTCGGATTGGCCGTCAAGGGCCGGAACGTTGTCACCGTCGCGCTTTGATCTGGACCTTCGCCCGACGCGACCCTACATCCCCACGCAGACACAAATTGTGAGACGACAATGGCCAGCCCCGCATTTGAAGACCTCGTAGACACATTCGAATTTCTGGACGATTGGGAAGACCGGTATCGCCATGTGATCGACATGGGCAAGGCGATGCCCCCGCTCGAGGATGCGTTGCGCGTACCGGCAACCAAGGTCGATGGCTGTGCCAGTCAGGTGTGGCTGGTTCCGCAGGTCAAAGATGGTGTGTTCACCTTTCGCGGGGAAAGCGATGCGATGATTGTGCGCGGTCTGATTGCGGTGTTGCTAGCGCTTTATGACAATCAGCCGGTGGCCGAGGTCTGCAAGATTGACGCGCCTTCCGAATTGGCGCGGCTGGGCCTGAATGACCATTTGTCTGCCCAACGGTCCAACGGCCTGCGCGCGATGGTGGAACGTATCCGGCAAACAGCCGCTGCTGCCGCCTAGGGCGTCAGGGCGCGCAGCGCAGGCGTCAGATCACCGTAGCCGGTAAAACGCCGCTCGAACGCAAGTCCGAGCCTTTCGGCGCAAAGCATGGCTTTGGCAGTAAGGGCCGGATCATCCGTCTGCGCCTGATAGACCAGTTTTTCGTAGTTGCCGAAATACATCTCCCGCAGTTCTGGGTGCCGCGCCAGTCCCAACGGCTCCCAGACAAAGGCATCGAACTGCCGGACCAGAAAATCGGTCAGATAGAACGCGGTGATCTCGTCGCGGGCGGCAAATGTATCGACGCCTTCGAAAAAGGCGTAGCAATGCGGCCCCGCGACCATGCCCACGCCCATGGCATCACAGGCAGTGGCAAGCTTGCCACCGGTGCCGCAATCGGCATAAACCACGAAGATCTGATCGTATTGGTTGCGGTGTTTGGCCACGGCCTCTTGGACGGCGGGCACGATGCGGTCGGGGTGATTGTGCAGGATGGCGGGAAGGCATTGCAGGTCCAGATGATCCAGCCCGTTTGCCGCCTTGATCGCCAAGATCTCTCGGGCCAGTGCGCCACAGGCAATCAACAGGACCGTGCCTTGCCCCGCCGGTTTCAGGCCTTGCGTGGTCAGGGCGGCGTCAGTTGTCATGATCGGTCGCCAGAGCGGGCAAAGCGGCGCAGCGCCAATGACGCAAGCAACGACAGCACAGTGATCACGCCAAGCACGACCATCGGCGGGGCGACAAGGCCTTCGACGAACATCGCCAGCCCTGCAACAGTGGCAGCGGCAAGGTCAATCACACTGGTCAGGATTATCAAAAGTGTAGGTCGCGGCATGGTATCCTCCTGCCTGACAGATAGGATCGCCATGCCGCGTTGTGAAGGCTAGACCGTCGCGGCACCCTGGTTGTGCTTGCGCGCCATGAAGCTTTTGGCGGTCTCCACGGCGACAGCGGCGTCGCGGCAGTAGGCGTCAGCGCCGATGGCTTTGCCGAATTCTTCGTTTAGGGGGGCACCGCCGACCAGCACGACATAGTCGTCGCGCATGCCTTTTTCGACCAATGTGTCGATCACGACCTTCATGTAAGGCATTGTGGTCGTCAGCAGGGCCGACATGCCAAGGATATCGGGCTGTTCTGCTTCCAGCGCTTCCAGATAGGATTCGACCGCGTTGTTGATGCCCAGATCAACAACTTCAAAGCCGGCACCTTCCATCATCATCGACACAAGGTTTTTGCCGATATCATGGATATCGCCCTTGACGGTGCCGATCACCATCTTGCCGACGCGCGGTGCGCCGGTTTCGGCCAGAAGCGGCTTGAGGATGAACATCCCGCCCTTCATGGCATTTGCGGCCAGCAGGACCTCTGGCACAAACAGGATGCCGTCGCGGAAATCGTGACCGACAATGGTCATGCCGCCGACAAGCGCCTCTGTCAGGATGCGGTAGGGTTCCCAGCCGCGTTCAAGAAGGATGTTCACGCCTTCTTCGATTTCTTCCTTCATGCCGTCGTAAAGGTCGTCGAACATTTGTGCGACAAGATCCTCGTCGTTGAGTTCGGAAAGGATGATGTCTTCTTCTTCGTCGGACATGGGCGAAACCTTTGTATTCATGTGCTGCGCTATCTTTGCGCGAGATCACATTTTTTAGCCAGCTATTTTCCGACATTCGCACGATCGGCACCGACTTGTCATTGCCCGTGTTCGTGAAATGTTCTAATATTCGTTATGAACGATTTGCCGCCACAACCCTCGCATCGCTTGGCCGGTCGTGCCGCAGCCTCAAACCCCGATATCCGGTTTGACCGTTTTCATGCCGAAGCGGTTGACGATGGCTGGGGGCATGAGGATGAATTGCCCGTCCTGCGCACACAGATAAGCGACGAAACGGCAAGGCAGGTCATCACGCGCAACACCTCGCCCGATTTATCATTCGATCGCAGCATCAACCCCTATCGCGGTTGCGAACACGGTTGCATTTATTGTTTTGCCCGCCCCAGCCATGCCTTTCTGGGCCTGTCACCGGGGCTGGATTTCGAAACGCAGTTGATCGCGCGCCCCAATGCGGCCGCACAACTGCGAAAAGAGCTGTCAAACCCGCGCTATGTGCCAAAGACCATCGCGATTGGCACGAACACCGATCCCTATCAACCCGTTGAAAAGCAAAGGGGGATTATGCGCGATGTCTTGGGGGTGCTGGCCGATTTCAATCATCCTGTGGCCATTGTGACAAAGGGGACATTGATTGCGCGCGATATCGATATTCTGGCCCCGATGGCACAAAAAGGGCTGTTGCGCGTGGGCATTTCGGTCACGACGCTGGACCCTGCGATCTCGCGCAGTATGGAACCGCGTGTGCCCGCCCCAAAGGCGCGGTTGCGTCTGATTTCACAATTGAACAAAGCGGGAATTGACGTGCGTGTCATGGTCTCGCCGGTGATCCCTGCGCTGACCGATCACGAGCTTGAAGGGATATTGAAGGCCGCACAGCAG
>JBFEQR010000327.1:0-3548 GCA_041549425.1 Yoonia sp.
AAATCGTTTCTCAACATCGAGCGGCCCGCAGAAACCGACGCTGAACCGCTTGAAGAGAACTATCATTCAATTGGACAGTTCTATTCGGCAATCATCGAAGGCCTGAAATCCTGTTGTGAGACATTGGGAGAAGAGGCCGTGTTTTCCGGCGATCCCGCATGGCAATTGACGGCTGAAACCACCTACTACGGTGGGGCTGGTCATCTGATGGCAGTGACGGACCTTGCTACGGCGCTGGCCGCGATGGAGGAAATCGTCGAACAGGGCGAGGGTCTGGATCACGGTACGATCTTTGATGGCGACAAGAATATGTTTCACCCGGAGAGCGAAGAAGTCGGTCACTATTTCCGGTTTCAGGAAATCCTTGAAGGGCGCAGCTACAAAGCCGGTGACACGCCGGAGTCCGGTCCAACCGGCGCGCGTTTTACCGTCGACTGGGATGCCGTGCACAACATGCGGCAAAATCCGGCTATCGAAGACTACCCTGCAGACAGCAAAGCCCGCGAGAAAATGGAGGCATTGGCGCAAGGCTACAGCGACATGCTGCGCATGATGGAACGTTCCTTCGCAGGGGAACCAAGGCTTTTCGGCGAGACAGTCGGCACAATGTTCGAATTGCGGCACCTTATCGCGGAATTAATCGCGATGCCGTCCGGCGACGGGCAAACCACGGTCGGTCCCTATTTCGCTTACCGCCCACCGGTTCACGGACATGACCACTGGATCGAGATCCGCGAAAAAGGGCCGTATGCCGTTCACGGAGACATCCCATTGGTGCGCAAGAAGCGTGTCACCAGCGACGCAGGCGAGGCGCTGACTTGGGCAACGACTGAAACCATTCCCGCGGATGAAGGCTTTGTTCTGTGCCGTTGCGGTCAGTCGAAGACCAAGCCGTTTTGTGATGGGACCCACGATCACATCGATTTCGATGATACGGGGCCGGACACATTCGCGCCCGTTTCCGAAACGCAGGAGATTCTTGAAGGCGACGGCATTCGGGTGAAGGTCGACAACTCCTACTGCGTGCACGCCAAGTATTGCTTCAACAAGGCCAGCGGAATTCGCGCGCTTATGCCAGAATCCGCCGACACCAACGCAAAAATCCAGATCATGGCGATGGTTGATCGCTGTCCGTCCGGAACCTTCGTATACGAATTGCCGGTCGAAGGCGACATGACCGAAATCGAGGCAGACCTCCCACGCGAAGTTGCCGCGATCGCCAAAGATGACAGATCAAGAACTGCGGGTCCTCTTTGGGTCTCTGGCGAGGTGCCCGTAATGATGCCGGACGGTACATTTCTGGAGAAACGTAACCGCATCACGCTTTGCCGATGCGGGCGGTCAAAGAACAAGCCCTTTTGCGACGGCACGCATGCATCGGTCGATTTTCAGGACTGATCTTGTCGAACGGCCAGCAGCCGATTACGGATTCTATTTTGCCTTAACTGCCGCGAGCTTTCCCGTGATCGCACCCCATGTGGTCACCAGATAGGGCACGCAATATGTCAGGATAATTTTGTGGGTTTCGGGTGACGTGCCCGCCAGAATGGCATCGCCATGATTGATGCTTACCAAAATGGTCCCAACGACAAGCGAGGCCCCGATCGCCTTTTTCGGGGTACCGCCGCCGAATACCAGATATGCCAGCGATGGTTGTTCGGTTCGCGTTTCAGACATCATGGGTTACCGTCTTGTGTTCAAAGTTTCATTCGCGCGCAGCTTAGGCAGAGCAAGGCATCCCAATCTAGCCGAACACATCAGACCGGCCAGTCGTGGGCCTTATCGTTAACTGATCGGCAGGCGACCTCATAGACCCCAGTCAATCACGTAATGGTGAATTTTTTGTGGTCATTGACTGAAAAACCAACGCCTGTTGCCCGCCCCGCGCTGTTCCATCGGGTTGCATGGGAAGCAACAATCGCGGCAGAGTTAGCTTCGCCTTGCGATCGTGTTGGCCAGAATTGCCAGCAAAAGCCCCAAGGTGAAATAGCCGACAATCACTTCGCTGATGACCAGTATTTCGCCAAGCAGACTGTTTGCGGTCACGTCCCCGTAGCCAAGCGTTGTATAGGTCACAACGGAGTAGTAAAATGGCGTGAACCAGGTCTGGGCCGAATTGGAATAGTCCATGATTCCCCAGTCAAAGTTCATATCCGCCAGATAGATCAGCCCGTACAGCGCCGCAACAATGGTCGCATAGAGCGAGACTTTGATCAGACTACGGCCATGGTCGATAAGCGCCCATGCCTTGAACAAGACCAGCTCAACGCTTTTTACAATGCCGGAGGGTCGGTCCAGCAAGGATTGATAAAAGGTGTCGATATAGTCTTGATCCTTGGCATCCCGGACAAACAGGGCACTGCCAAAGCACTGATCCACCCCACGAACCCCAAGGAATTTCCCGACCATCTGCCGATAGTTGCCGTATTTGATGTGGGTGACATTCGCCTCATCAAGGCGGGCAAAATGGAATTTGGCGCCGGTCACGTCGGCATAGGTCAAATCAGCATTGCTCAGATCGGCCTGAGTCAGATCAGCGCCGCGTAAATCGGCACCCGAAAGATTTGAATTGCGCAAGTTGACCCCGCGCAAGTCCGCGCCACGGCAATCCGTCGATGAAAGATCTGCGCCTGACAGGTCCGCCTCGTGCAGAATGGAATTGCGCAGGTCTGCCTTGTAGAGTGCGGCACCGCGCATGTCAGCATGCGCAAATTCTGCATGGCACAGAACGGATTTCTTCAGATTTGCGCGCTCTAATTGACCGCGAAAGAAATCCGCATGCGAAAGGTCCAGTGATGACAAGTCAAGATCACTCAGGTCCGCTTCGCTCAGGTTCGCGTGGCGGAGCAGCCCGGGTTCGCGCGCGAGCATTTCAGAGGCCAAACTCCAGCCATCAGCGCCTTGAAGCAATGCCGCCGTGACGGTCGCTTGGGGGTCGCCAACCGGTTCGCTATCTTTTCCGTCGCTCAAGTCTTGACCCAAAGTGCTATTTTTTCGAGAAGTCGGGTAAGTTCGACCGGCTTTGTGTCGTAGTCGTCACATCCGGCTTCAAGCGCCTTTTCCTTGTCACCGGCCATCGCGTGTGCCGTAAGAGCAATAATCGGAATGACCTTCGTCGCATCATTTCCTTTTAACGCTTTGGCAGCATCCCAGCCATCCACGACAGGCAGGCTCATATCCAGCAAAATCAGGTCGGGCTGCCCCGCGATTGCCATGTCAATTCCCTGCTGGCCATCGATCGCAATCGTGATTTCGAACCCGCGCTTCTTAAGGCGACGCGACAGCATGTCTCGGTTCAGCTCGTTGTCTTCAACAAGAAGTATCCTGGCCATCTTTTCCCCGATCATTTTATAGGTACAGTATTGTGATTTCTCTCGGCAGGCAATTTTCTTCTGGTCGTCACCGTCGTTCCAGAATGGACTGGACCAGTTTGCGCAGGTGTGTGTCCAGCATGGCCTCGAATTGGTCCATCGTGTCGAACATGTGAAATGCGGCGGCATAGGTGCCGTCTTTGGCCATCAGCATTTTTTCGCGGTATTCATTGAACA
>JBFEQR010000328.1:0-3523 GCA_041549425.1 Yoonia sp.
CCTGGTGGGCGGCGCAGCAGCAGGGACATCTGGCGATAGGACACAGCCTGCTTGGACAGGTCATCATAGATGATGAGCGCGTGGCGGCCGTTGTCGCGGAAATGCTCGGCCATCGCAGTGGCGGCATAGGGTGCAAGGAACTGCATCGGTGCAGGATCGGACGCTGTAGCAGCAACAACGATCGAATATTCAATCGCGCCGCTTTCTTCCAGCTTCTTCACCAGCTGCGCAACTGTCGAACGCTTCTGGCCGACCGCAACGTAGACGCAGTACAGTTTGTCATACTCATTTTCAGCGGCGTCGTTGTACGACTTCTGGTTCAGGATCGTGTCCAGCGCCACAGCAGTTTTACCTGTCTGACGGTCACCAATGATCAATTCGCGCTGGCCACGGCCAATCGGGATCATCGCGTCAACGGATTTCAGACCTGTCGCCATCGGCTCGTGAACCGATTTACGCGGGATGATGCCGGGGGCCTTGCTGTCTGCAACGGCGCGGTTCTTTGTCTTGATCGGGCCTTTGCCGTCCAAGGGGTTGCCCAGACCGTCAACAACGCGGCCAAGCAGTTCGTCACCGACAGGCACGTCCACGATGGACTTGGTGCGCTTGACAGTGTCGCCTTCTTTAATGTCACGGTCGGAACCGAAGATAACAACACCGACGTTGTCCGCTTCAAGGTTCAGGGCCATCCCGCGGATACCGCCAGGGAATTCAACCATCTCACCGGCCTGTACGTTATCGAGACCGTAAACGCGGGCGATACCGTCGCCGACGCTCAGTACCCGGCCAACTTCGGCCACTTCGGCTTCTTGACCGAAGTTTTTGATCTGGTCCTTCAGGATCGCAGAGATTTCAGACGCTTGGATCGCCATTTATCCGACCTCTTTCATTGTGTTCTGGAGTGCGTTGAGCTTGGAGGCAATCGACGTGTCGATCATCTTGGAGCCCACTTTTACAATAAGACCGCCAATGATGCTTTCATCGACGGTTTCTTTAATGGTGACAGATTTGCCCACTTGGGCCTTGAGAGTGCTTGCCAGCTTGTCAGCCTGCGCCTTGGTCAGCTTCTTCGCGCTTGTGACCTCGGCGGTGACTTCGCCACGCTCTTCGGCCAGCATGTCCTGAAGGACAGCGATCAGCTGTGGCATCACAAACAAACGACGCTTGGACGCCAGCAGCGCCAGCACATTGCTTGTGGTGTCAGAGAGTTTCATTTCCTTAGCGACAGCAGTGATCGCCGCAGATTGCTCTTCACGGCTGTAAAGCGGAGAAGTGAGCAATGTACGCAGATCGGCGCTTTCGCCCATTGCAGCCTCAAGGGCGGCAACATCTGATTCGAGTGCCTTGATTGCCTTGCCTTCTTTGGCGAGGTCAAACACAGCAGTTGCATAGCGCGTGGCAATGCCTGTCGAAATACCAGCAGTTTCGGACACGTGTAGCCTTCCGATATCTTGGGCCCAGTCCCACAAAGCCCCGGTTTTCCGGAGGCCGCGAGAGGGCGACTTGGTTCGCCCTCACGAATGCGAGAGCAGCAAAATCCTGCGCGATGTAGCAGAGGGTTGTAGCTGTCGCAAGGACCCTGCGACAAGAATCCCCGCCTTGAAGGCGCATAAGGGGCGACACATCGTCCCGACCACGGTTTTTAACGGATCAGATGCCCCTTTTTATGGCAACGGACGCAGAAAAGAAAAAGCGCACGGCCTTTGGGGCCATGCGCTTTGAAATCATTGGAATTGGAATAGGGGCGTTCAGTCTTCGGGGATTCGCCTAGACGCCAAGCGCCATCAGGGTTTGCCAAGACCCGCCACTGCGCACCTTCAGCGCGCCTGCATCCTTGCACCACGCCATCCAGCCTTCGTTTGGCGCAACGAACATCCAGCCCCCGCCGCGCCATGACGCGATCATGTCATCCTTGCCCGCCCAGTCACCGCTTGCCGATGCACCCACCGCCCATGACTGCCCTTCGGCCGGTGCAACCGGCGGAACCGTGGTGCCTGCAGCCTCTAGGGTCAGTTGAACAATCATGTCCAGAACCTCGATCGCTTCGTTATGGGTGACATGTTTTTGCGCCTGCGCGGGCATGATAATGGGCAAAGACAGATTGGGCGTTTGATTGGACATATGATCTGGGACCTTGTTGGGAAAAAAGTGGATTGCCCCCGACCTTCTGATTTATCGGCAAAGAAACCGTTTTGGCAGCGCCCGATGCGCTTTGGCATAGTTAACCGAACCTTAAGACCTGGCGGCCCATGTTTGATTAACAACTTGTTACGAATCGCGGGATCAAATGGGAAAACGGGCGTTAATCACCGGCATCACGGGTCAGGATGGCTCTTATCTGGCAGAGCTTTTGCTCGAAAAGGGTTATGAGGTACACGGGATCAAGCGCCGGTCGTCGTCGCTCAACACCGAGCGGATCGACCATATCTATCAGGACCCGCAGGCTGACGATCCGCGGCTGATCCTGCATTATGGCGATTTGGGCGACAGCACGAACCTGACGCGGATCATGTCGGATGTCATGCCCGACGAGGTTTATAACCTCGGGGCGCAGTCGCATGTGGCCGTCAGCTTCGAAACCCCCGCCTACACCGCCGATGTCGATGCGCTTGGCACCTTGCGCCTGCTCGAGGCGATCCGGCTGTTGAAACGTGAAGACAAGACAAAGTTCTATCAGGCATCGACCTCTGAACTATATGGCATGGTGCAGCAATCACCCCAGACCGAGCAGACGCCGTTCTACCCGCGCAGCCCCTACGCGATAGCAAAGCTTTACGCCTATTGGACCTGCGTCAACTACCGCGAGGCCTATGGGATGTATGCCTGCAACGGCATCCTGTTTAATCACGAAAGCCCACGGCGCGGCGAAACCTTTGTCACCCGCAAGATCACACGCGGTCTGTCGCAAATCGCGCTTGGGCTGCAGGACTGCCTGCATATGGGCAATATCGATGCAAAACGCGATTGGGGACACGCAAGGGACTATGTCCGCATGCAGTGGATGATGCTGCAACAGGACAAGCCCGACGACTATGTCATTGCCACAGGTGTGCAGCATTCGGTGCGCGAATTCATTACATGGTCTGCCGCAGAACTGGGTATAACCCTCGCCTTCAGCGGCACCGGCATCAAAGAGGTGGCGACCGTCACCGCCGTAAACAACAATCGCGCACCCGCCGTGCGCTGCGGCGACGTGGTGATGCGCGTTGACCCGCGCTATTTCCGTCCGGCCGAGGTCACAACCCTTCTGGGCGATCCCTCCAAAGCGATGATAGATCTGGGCTGGCAGCCCGAAATCACAGCGCAAGAAATGTGCGCCGAGATGGTTGCGGCAGACCTTATGACCGCGCAACGTCACGCGCTGTTGCGCCGGCACGGCATGGACCTGCCGGTTCCGATGGAGGCTTGAGCATGCGGCTGTTTCTGGCAGGACATAACGGTATGGTCGGGCGCGCGATCCTGCGCCGACTGGCAACCGATCAACGCTTTGACGTGATTACGGCATCACGCAGCCAACTGGACC
>JBFEQR010000329.1:0-3523 GCA_041549425.1 Yoonia sp.
CCGCTGGCACGTTCATGCGCCTGATGCTCCAGAAAGGTCCGCAGCTTCAGGATTGCCATGCCAAGATAGACCGCAATCGCATAGCCCCAGAACGGCATCGGCGACAGGCCGACAACCCAAAGCACGGCAACTACGGCAGGGACATGCAACGCCCAGCCCCGTCCGACTGCGCCCGCGCGCTGCCGAACCTCCGACAAAAGGAAAGCCACAGTTCCGATCACCGGACCAATCGTCAGGCGTCCGGCAATCGTGTTGTTGAAACGCAAAAGCCCTTGCAGGACGCGCGGTAGCCTGTCCCACGTGGCGGGGCTGAGGTAATTGGTTTCGGGATCGTCATAGGGGTCGGTGATGACCTCGTCACGGTGGTGGGCCAGATGGGTCGCTTTGAACCGGACATAGGGAACAGTCACCATAAGCGGTGGCCAGATCAAAAGATCATTGCACCATTGTACAGCAAACGGATGCCCGTGGATCACTTCGTGCTGCAAGGATGCATGCAGCGCGATCATGATCCCGCAAAAAACGATACCAACTGGCAGGGGTAATACCCATAACGAGGCCGCCCAACCGGCGTAAACCGCCATAATCATCAAAAAGGTCGGCCACTCCAAACGCATGTGATCCAACCTCATGTCCTGTTCCATGGGACAACCCTACGCTGGCCCCCTGCGAAGCGCGATTCAGACATTAGTTCACAAATCTCTTGATTTGTGATTATCTCCCATTATGGTGATAAAAGTCGACAAACGTGACCGTGCGCAGATGTTCCGTGACAGGCTACTTCAGGCCATGGCCCAAGCGGACGTAACCCAAAGCGCGCTGTCGCGCAGGGTGGGTGTGGACCGTTCGACCCTGTCGCAGCTTTTGAAGGACAAGGGCGCGCGCCTGCCCAACGCGCAACTGGTTGCGGAATGTGCCGCCGCCTTGGGGGTCAGCGCCGACTGGTTGCTGGGCCTTTCCCAGCGGCCAGAGCAGGCCGCCGATCTTGTGGCCAGTGCAATCGCCATGACCGAAGCCCCGCGCGCCATGATCGACGATCAGATCTTTGCGTGGCATCAAGAGGCCAAGGGCTACAAGATCCGCCATGTTCCGGCACATTTGCCCGATATGCTGAAGACCGACGACATGCTGCGTTGGGAATATGCCCCTGCCTTGGGCAAAACGATTGAACAGGCGATCGGTGCCAGCACCGACCGGCTGAACTGGATGCGCGGGGCTGGCTCTGACTATGAAATCGCGGTCCCGCTGTCCGAACTGACCGCCTTTGCCGAAGGGCGCGGCTATTACGCAGGGCTTTGCCCCGACATCCGGCGGGCGCAACTGGCCCGCTTTGGCGAACTGCATGCACAGCTATATCCGTCCCTGCGCCTGCATCTTTACGACCCGCGACGGGTGTATTCAGCCGCGATCACCGTCTTCGGGCCATTGCTGGCGGTGATCTTTATCGGGCGCAACTATCTGGTGTTTCGTGACACCGAACGGGTCAGCGGCATCACCACCCATTTTGACACTGTCGTGCGCGAGGCCGAAATCAGCCAACGCGACGTGACACCCTATCTGGACGCGCTGATCGCCAGAGTGAATTAACGCACACCCACCGCGCGCCCTGCCCCCTCCGGTCTTGGCAGATTGGCGTGCGCCAAGGCCACCCGCTCCAATGCTTCTGCGACATGCGGCGCAGGCACGCTGGCGCGCCGCGTCTCGAGGCTGACGTGGATCAGCATATGCTCGCCCGTTGCCAGTTCGCGGTCGCCCGCGAACATGCGGTGGAAAAGATGCATTTTCTTGCCCGCACCGTCCAGAACCTGCGTTTCGATGCGGATTTTGGTGCCTGCATGGACTTCGTCAAGGTGGCGGATATGGGTCTCGGCGGTGAAATAACTGCCGCCGCTGGCGATATAATCCGCGTCACACCCCACCATTTCCATCAGCCTGTCGGTGGCATCCCCGAAGGCCTGCAAATAGCGCGCTTCGTTCATATGCCCGTTGTAGTCGGTCCAGTCCAGCGGCACAGCACGCGCAACAGTGACCAGCGGCGCGTCGATATCATCAGGCAGCGCCGCGGCCCCCGCGATCCGGCTGTCTTGGGCATTCAAAAGCGCGCCCGCGCCCCAATCCTGCGCCTTCAGCCCGCGCAGAATACTGACAAGGTTATTGTCGCGCGCGCGTTCCAGTTCACGGATGCTATAGCGGCCTGACTGTGCATCGGACTGATCGGCCACCTTGTCGATCAGCTCATCCGTCAGTTCCGGCACATCCATCAGTTTGGTCCACGGCCATTCCAGACAGGGGCCGAACTGTTCGATAAAGTGGCGCATACCCGCCTCGCCTCCGGCAATCCGATAGGTCTCGAACAGGCCCATCTGCGCCCAGCGCAAGCCAAAGCCGTAGCGGATCGCATTGTCGATTTCTTCGGTCGTGGCGATCCCGTCCTTGATCAGCCAAAGCGCCTCGCGCCAGACGGCTTCAAGGAAACGGTCGGCGATATGGGCGTCGATTTCGGCGCGCACATGCAAGGGATACATCCCGATCTGCGTCAGGATATCCTTGGCCCGTTGCACGATCGCAGGGTCGTTTTGCGCGCTTGGCACCAGCTCGACCAGCGGCAAAAGATAAACGGGGTTGAACGGGTGGGTCACAAGGATCTGTTCAGGGCGCGTGGCACAGCCCTGCAATTCGGACGGTTTGAACCCGCTGGTCGAGGACCCGATGACCGCGTCAGGCGGGCAGTGTTCCTGCAAGGTCTGGTAGACCTTGCGCTTCAGCTCCAACCGCTCCGGCACACTTTCCTGCACCCAAGAAACGCCTGCAACGGCCTCGGACATGGTTTCGTGAAAGGACAGAACCCCTTCGTCCGGCAGGGCCACATCGGACAGACCCGGCAAAGACCGCCGCGCGTTGTCCAGCACTTCACCCAGTTTGCGCGCGGCTTCGGGATCGGGGTCAAAAACCCGCACATCCCAGCCCATCAACAAGAAACGCGCGGCCCAACCGCCGCCGATGACACCGCCACCAATGATAGCTGCTGTTTGCTTAGCCATTTTCTGTACCTGCTGGTTTGTCGTCGGGATGATTGAATTCATCGGCTGGCACCGGCTCACCGCGCACAGAGGGATCACAGGCCACCATTGCGGTGTTGCTGTCACGGATGATCAACCCGCCACGGGCGCGACATTGCTCGAACGTCATGCGCCCCCCGATGACCATGAATTCGCGCATCCCGCCACCCGAGGAAACGCCGGTCATACTGTCGGTTCCTTCGCAGGCGGCAAGGCCCAGAATTGCGCCAAAGATCAGTTTTCTCATGGTGTCATCTCCTCTAACCGGTCGAGATCATATCCGTTGAACGCCAAGACATCACGCGCCGCTTGCAACCGGTCGGCACGAATATCCGGCGTGCGGTTCAATATCCAGCCAGAGCGGCCGTTGGGCGCGCCCACAACCGCGGTGCGATACTCTTCGTCGGTCCACAAAACCCAATAGTCCGCAGCCACAAAAGGCACGCTGGCAAAGCGTACCTTCA
>JBFEQR010000330.1:0-3514 GCA_041549425.1 Yoonia sp.
CAAGGGCGCAACAGTTGAAGTAAGCTGTGCTTAATGAAAGTCTAGAGAATGCGCGACTACTGACAGCCAGCCTTTTCAAAGTAACGGAAAACACATGACTATTCGCAGGCTTCGCACATTGGTGGCAGTTGCCGAAGCACGCACGTTCAGCGCTGCGGCAGATGTTGTTCACATCACACATGCTGCCGTCAGTCAGCAGATGCAGGCTTTGGAGGCCGAACTTGGCATCACCCTGTTTGACCGCAGCACCAGAACACCCCGCCTGACCCCCGCCGCACTCCAGCTTGTCGTCAAGGCACGCGCCTTGATTGCCGAATATGACAGTCTGGTGCCCTCGGTCCTGAATGATGGTGGCCTGAAGGGGCTTGTCACGCTCGGGGTGCTGCGCACAACCCTTACCGGATTGGTGCCGCAGGCCATGGCCGCGTTGAAATCCAAGTATCCTGAAATCGGTTTGCACCTGCGGCCAGGGCTGACGGCGATGCTGCTTGCCGAGATCGAGCGCGGCAATCTGGATGCGGCGATTACAAGCAAGCCGCATCTGCTGCCCGCTGGCGTCGTCTTTCGAGAGCTTGCGCAGGAACCCATGCAGTTTATTGCCTCGACACAAGAAAGCGGTGACGATCCGATCGCCCTTTTGAAAACGCGGCCGTTCATCCGTTTTGACCGCAGCGCCGTCGTAGGCGCGTTGATCGAAAACTGGATCTTGTCGCACCGCATTCAGGTCAATGAAACGATGGAACTGGACAGCCCCGAAGCGATTGCCAGCATGGTCCATGCGAACCTTGGGGTCTCGATCGTTCCCGACCTTGCGGTCAAGCCGCTGGACGCCATCCCCGTCAAACGCCTGAGCCTTGGTCCCGATGCCCCTTTCAGGACGCTGGGTCTGGTTCATAAGAAGGACCAGATCAAAATGCAGGCGCTTGATGAATTATACGACGCGCTGCTGACGGTCGTGCGGACTGCATCGGAAGGCTGACGGTTGTTGGCAGGCCGCCCCTAGATCACTTCGTCGGTCCGGTCGTCACTTTCGCCATAGCGTTTCAGAACGGCAGGTTTGGTGCCTTCATAGACCCGTGCGATATTTTCAGCTATCTTGGCGTTTTCGCGTTCAAACAGGCAGTCGCCATTCATGTCGGATGCGACGATGAACGGACCCATTTTGTTGCATTTGATCACCCACATCGCCTGCGCAAGGCCCAGTTCTTCGTTCCAATGCACCGCTTCGACCTTTTCAACACCACGCCCCAAAAGAGCGCCGGTGCCGTAGCCGACCGTTGACAGATAGACCGCACCGTTTGGCACGAAATAGTCCTTGTAGTCTTTTGACGTCATCCCGCCCTTGCCGACAATCAGCTTGGCCCCCGTCTTGGCCATCCATTCGGGCAACCATTTGGCAAACCGGAAAGACGCCGTCGCGGTGACCGCGCCCATATCAAAGCTGCCGTCGGCATTGATACGGGCGGCAGGGGAGCAGTGAAAGTTGGCCGCCGATTGCGATGGCAATTCCATCGGGATGTTCGCCTGATCCTCAAGCGCGCGCATATAGACCCCCTCACGCGCCGTGTACATCAGGCCGTCCAGATAGACGACGTCGCCCAGACGCAGGTCTGCAATGGCCTCGGGCGTGGGTGTGGTCGACAGGCGGACTTCACGGATTTTATTGGCAGACAGGCTCATTCTGCGGCCTCCTGTACGGGTTCCCAATCAACGGTTTCGCGGCGTTGATAGGGGGTGAACCAGTCCGGATCGGTGCGATGTTCGACCCGTCCGTCCGCATGGATACGCGCCACGGCACGGCGCGACGACAGACAGAACGCATGCACCGACATCGGCATTCCGCCGGTGTGGCAATAGCCCACCTCGATGTTGCAATCGATCACCATGTTCTTGCCGACAAACCCCATGGCGCCCATGCCGATGGAGTTGCCAAGCTCTTTGAATTCGTCTTCCATCTTGGCGATTTCGGGGTCGGCATTGCGCGATCCGACGACGCGCAAGGTGGATGCGCGTTTGCCCAGCGTCATGCAGATATCCTTGGAGCCACCCAATCCGATCCCGATGATAGCCGGCTGGCAGGCCAGCCCCCGCTTGCCAAAGGCCATCAGGCTATCAAGGTAAAAGCGTTTGATGCCCTGAATGCCGTCTGAGGGGAATAGCATGCGGTAATCGGTCCCGAACAATCCGCCCTTGTGTACGGTGATCAGATCTACCCAAGCACCTTGCGGTTCAAATCCGTACTCAATCTCGGGCGCGCCAATGCCGACATTGTTGTTATGGTCTGTCCGCCACAAGGGATGCACGCGGTTGGGGCGCAGCGGCACACCGTTCGTTGCATTCGCCGTGGCACGGCGCAAGGCCGCCTCCAGCGCGACCATCCCGCCTTCGACCTGCGCCTCATTTCCCATTTTGACAAACCAGCGCGGCACGCCGGTGTCACCACACATGGCGCGCCGGTCCTCTTTGGCGGCTTCGTAGTTTTCAAGCATCGCCTTAAGAACAAACGAAGAAAGATCGCCATCCTCGGTTATTGCCGCCTGCTGGAGCCCGTCAAGATAGTCCTGCGGGATTTCAATGGCCGCCTTGTCCATCAAGGCTTCGGCTGTCTTCTGGATCAGATTTATCGGGATCATTGTGCTGCCACCAATGTTTCGGGTGCGTCTGCGGGCAAGACCGTCTCGCCCGGTTTGACGATTGTGAATTGAACGGGCGCACGCGTGACCGACACCGCGCCATCCTTGATCTGTGCGACGGTAAACTCGCTGTCTTCCATCGCACCCGGTTCAGGGAAATCTTCGCGATAATGCGCCCCGCGCGAGTTTTCGCGGGCGATACCGGCCTTTGTGATGACTTCGGAAATATCACAAAGCGAGCGCAGGTTGAGCCAGTCATGCCACGTGAGGTTAAAGGCAAGGTTGCTGCCATCGACACCCACATCCATCAGAGCATCGGACACGGCGGCAATCCCTTTCAGCCCCCGCTCCATACCCGTTCTCGTGCGCATCACGCCCACATCTTCCCACATGCAATCCTGCAACTGCTTGCGCAAAGGCAGTATCAGATCAGGCTTGCGCGAGAGCGGGTAGATCGCGCGCGCCAATTCTGCGGCAAGCACGTCTTCGTCCACGTCGCGCAGGCTCATGCGGCCAACATCGGCGCCCATCGTGTCACCGGCAATCCCGCCATAAACGGTCGAGTTGGCAACCCCGTTGCCGCCCAGCCGGTTGGACCCGTGCGCGCCGCCTGCGTCTTCGCCCGCCACATAAAGCCCCTCCATGGCGGTGCGGGTATCGACGTCAA
Organism: Yoonia sp.; assembly: GCA_041549425.1. Taxonomy (GTDB): domain Bacteria; phylum Pseudomonadota; class Alphaproteobacteria; order Rhodobacterales; family Rhodobacteraceae; genus Yoonia. The sequence continues at coordinate 3,301 of JBFEQR010000330.1, forward strand.
CCACAACACCACCCATGAAGTAATGCGCCGTCGGCACGACTTCGACCTTACCTGCGGCCAGATCGAACCCGCTGTCGGCGCAGCGTTGCACCATTCCCTTGAACTTCTGGCGCACGTTCTCCGGCCCCAGATGGGCCATCGAGATGAACACGCCCTCCTGATCGGGATTGTTGTTCTTGCGCATCTCGCCATAGATGCCGCGACTGACGACGTC